>NZ_JBHTDO010000011.1:0-117244 GCF_042666575.1 Actinoplanes sp. GCM10030250
TGGCGTGACGGATTTTGAGGCTATCGACATGACTGGCAGCACAGACCTGAGCGCATCGGCTCCGGCAGCCGACAGCGAGCCTCCGACGGCGAGGGAATTGCGCCACGCGTTCGCGGGCTTCGCCACCGGCATCACGGTGGTCGCCGCGCTCGTCGACGGACGCCCGACCGGTATGCCAGCGAACTCGTTCAACTCGATTTCCCTGGACCCGCCACTGGCCGCACTCAGTTTCGCGCGTACCTCGACGACCTGGCCACTCCTACGCCACGCACCACAATGGGGCATCAGCGTGCTCGGCGAACACCACAAAGCCGACCTCGCACGACTCTCGCGTCCCGCAGCCGAAAGGTTCGACGGAGTCTCCTGGGTCGCCAACCATGGAGCAGTGTTCCTGGAACACGCCACAACAACTTTCCGGGTCGGCGTCGCGGCTGAAGTCGACGCCGGGGACCACGTGCTCACACTGCTGCGCATCCACGCTCTCCGCCGCTCGACCGACGACGGGCCATTGATCTTCTACGACAACCGCCTGCACGGTCTAAGACCCCGACAGTCATGATCACTGCCGTTACCGCGGTTTACATCGCCGATGGCCATCGGCACCGCGCTCACCGCACTCGCGGACCATCTCAGCGCGCACGACCTGGTCCTGGAGATACTCCCCGGCCCGCTGCCCGGCCTCTACGACCCGGCCGGCTCCGGCTGGATGTTATTCGCGTTCTTCGCCGCGATGGGCGAGACCGGGCGCGAGAACATCCGCGAGGGCACCCTCGAAGGCCTTCGACGCCGCAGCCCGCAAGGGCAACACGGCTTCCCGGCCTCGCTGGTCAGGCCGGTGTGCTCGGCGTACGCGATGAGCAGCCCGAAAGAGGGTACGGATGCGACCGGTCGACCGACGGCGGGGTCCGCACGTGGCACCATCGCGGGGAAGCCGCGAACGGCGGCACCTGATCCATCGAGAACCGCCCGTGTGTACATGTCGGATGAGCGGCGCCCATCACGAGTACAGGACCGGCCGCCGCCGTCGGCACCGCAATCCCACCTTCCAGCGCACGATGAAGGACTCATGATGACCGCCACTGCGCACGAAGTCGCCGAAAAACTCAACCGCGCCTTCGACGAACCGTCCATGACGATGGCGATCCTGCTGGCTGACGTCATTCCCGCGCTCGCGGAGTTCGATCAAGAGGCCACCACCGCTGCGGACCCGGACAGCTATCTTGACCGGATCGTTCTGTTCGACGGCAGCATCATTCTTTACGACAGCCGCACCGAACGCTGGGCCGTCAGCAGCACCGAAGAGGTTGCCGCGTCCGACCAGCGGCGCCTGACCTCACTCTGAACTCCGACCGGGCGGGTAACCGCCTGGGCGCCGGAACTGGCCCGCACCATCACACGCACCTGCGGGTCGCAGCTGTGCAAACCCTTTGCGGAGGGCAGCCCGGCGAGGTGTCGCGACGGGTTCGACGCTAAACCGGAACAGGGACACAGGCGCCAAGAAATCTATGGTGAACCCACTAGACTTTCTTGGCGGAACGGGTTAATGTTTCTCTCGTTGACAGCAGAGATCGTTGAAGACGCAGACGTAGCAGGCCGAGCGTCAAGCAGGGCCCGGATCGTTCGTGGCTCGCTCGGCACCGCACTGGAGTGCGCTACCGCACCCCAGAAACAATGCAGTGGCACGACAAGACCTTGACGTAGTTCCAGGTCAGGGCATGTTCAGGCAGGGCCGATGCAGTTTTCGGGGTTCTGCCTGATGCAAGAGATCTGGCGAACGTGTGCGGGGCCATGAAGTTGGCGTGGGGCTCCGACACCGGCAGATGGCACGACAGCAGTTCAGGTAATGGAAGCAGAGGAAAGGGAGGGTTCAGCACCGTTGGATCGCCCGCCAGTCAGGACGCAATTCCCGGTTCTGGGGGTGGACACCGCAGTCTCCATCGAACGTGAGGTGGTCTCCGGTCACGCTTATGCGATCCTCGCACCGCCAGCCGCTGAAGTCCGCGGCCGGTGTGGATACGACAAGCCGATGAACCTATCGGTAGATGGTGTAGTAAACCCGTAACCCTGGGCCCCGGCGCTTCCGCGCCGGGGCCCTCGTCATGGAGGTACCTGTATGGCCCAACCGGATGACATGCTCGATGACGAGGATTACCCCGCCTACACGATGGGTCGGGCCGCGGAGATCACCGGCGCCTCGCCGGACTTCCTGCGCCGACTCGACGAGGCGAAACTGATCACCCCGTTCCGGTCCGCCGGCGGGCACCGTCGCTACTCCCGCTACCAGTTACGTCTGGCCGCACGAGCTCGGGAGATGGTCGACCACGGCACCGCCCTGGAAGCCGCCTGCCGGATCATCATCCTCGAAGACCAGCTCGACGACGCGTTCCGGCACCATCAGAGCCACCAGCGCCGACGGCACGTGGACGCTGCCTGACCCATCGCCCTGCGGTCCTTCTCCAACATGAGAGAGACCGTCTTGTCGCGCCTGCTCTCGCAGGACTGCACCGTGCGCCAAACGGACCACTACCGCGCGTCTGCTTCGCAACGGACGCCTCGGGCACCTGGCCGTATGGGCGAAACGATCACCGCCGCGGTCCGTTCGGTCGAGCTACGCTGGCACCGCTGGATTGCTTCTCGTCGTTGAGGTGCTGTCCAGAGGATCTGAAGTCGTTGACCGGATCATCAAAAAGGCTGAATACGCCGCAGCCCGGATACCGCGCTACTGGATCGTCGAACGCGACAACAGCACCGCGGTGCGCCAATACGCGTTGAACACCGATACGGGCGGCTATCAGCTCAGTCCGGCCGAAAAGCGATCGCTTGATCACCTCCTGACCGGCGTTCCGGACATCTCCCGACCCGGCGAACGCCTGGATGGACAGAGACACACGCGAGCGGTCGTGGGTAGATCGATGGGCGATCGAATGTCACGCCGTGGCGTCTTTTGGCGATTGATCGAATGCCGCACCCGATCATGGTCCGTACCGTCGAATGCCTGGCTAACCGGGCCCCTGCCGGCCTGCATCGGCGCGGGAGCCGCCGAGTTCGACGTAGAGTGACGTGATCACGTGGTGATCCGGTGGTGATCGGATGTCGGCGACCATTTCAGCACGGGCGCGACTAAATCAGTACGGTCGATTGGACGACGCCGGTCCGAGCGGCCCATGAACCACGCACTCGGCCAGTACCTGCGGAAACTTAAGCCTATTCTGACCTGTCACAACGCCTTTGGTGAGGCCTCGCGGGACGGTGGTCACGGAGTGTACTCGCGACCACTAGTCGTCTGACTATGAGTCAGAAGGTTTGGGGTTCGAGTCCCTTCGGGCGCACAAAATATTAAGGCCGTGACCTGCGGAAACAAAGGTCACGGCTTTTTTTGTGAGCTGGGCTTTCTTGAGCGCGAGCCGGCCGTAACCTTCGCCAAGTCCGACTACGGTGAGTTACCGCGGTTGCTGGTGAAAGGCTCGCGCTCGGCGGGTCTTCAAGCGTCGTCGAGCACCTGCTCAGACGGTGATCACCCAGGAGGCGGGTGGCGGCCCAGTCGGCGACCGCGGGCAATTCGGAGCCACGGGGATGTCGGCCACCACCATGCCGGTGGTCAGCAGCGGCACTTGGGCCACGATGTCGCCCTGCGGTGAGATGACGCTGGTCGGGCCGTAGGCGATGCGATCTTCGCGGGTGCCGGTGACGTCGGAGGACACCAGCCACATGCCGGTTTCGCGGGCCCGTTCGGCGCGCATGCTGTGGTGCAGGTTCTTGAACCTGGTCGCGGCCGGACGGCGCATCATGTTCTGCGCCGCGACCAGCAGCAGCGTTGCTCCCTGCGCTGCGACCCGGGCGGCCGGCTCGGGGAACTGGGTATCCGAGCAGATGTTGATGCCGTATCGCACGCTGTGCAGCACGAAGGTTGGGTAGTCCTCGCCTGGGGTGAACACCGTCTCGCCGGGCATGAGCCGGGTTTTGCGGTAGCAGTCGACGAGCCGGCCGTGGTCGATGACGACAGCGGTGTTGAAGTAGCGGCCGTTGTGGGCTTCGATGACGCCGAAAATCAGGATCGGCTCGATCGGTGCAAGGCAGCGCAACACCGCAGCGAACTCTGGCGAATCCAGCCCGATTGCGTACCGGCGGACGTGCTCTTCGTCGGCGAGGTAGCCCTGAAAGAAGCATTCCGGGAACAGCAGCAGATCCGCGCTGCGTCCGCACCCTTGGGCTGCGAAGTGCTTGATGCAGTCGAGCGCGCCCCGGGATCGCCCAGAATCTCCGGCGTCTGGCAGGCGCCCACGCGGACCGCGTCTGCAGGTCTATCGCTTAGTTCCATCATGGCTCAAGCGCGGCTTCGTCCTGGCCGTCGAGGACGATCCTGCCGTCCACGCTCGCCGTCAAACGTCCAGCGTTGATCTCCGTGACCCGCCGAACCGCCAACAGCGTGTTCGGCCGGGAGCGGAGCATCAACTTCTGCAGATTCCGGATCCGCTTGTGGTCCTGCACCTGCGCCGCCGTGAAGATCTTTTGACGCAGACGCCGTACGTGATCCTCACAGCCGCGCCAGTCGATCGCGTGTGAGTCGAGGACGTCCTCCGGTCCGTTCACCACCACGGCCGAAGCCACACTGGTGTCCAACTTGTCCTCCGGTTCCAGCCTCGCCGTCATCGTCTCTTTCACGGTCTCACCTGACCGCGTCAGCCTGCGAGCACGCGCCCGGGACTACACCACCGACATCACGCCGGTCCTCCTAACTGCGAGTCCACTCGCAAAGTGCAACTTCGTGTCGCAACGGCAGATAGGTAAAGCCGCCGGTTCCGGCCGCTGTACCCCCGACGAGTCGCCGTGCCGAGCTCATTCGTTGATCTCCCGTGGACCTTGAAAGGGCGGCACGGTGCGAGTTATCAGAAGGATCATCGTAGCGGCGGTAGTAGTGACGGCCCTCGTCATCGCTTTCCTCGTGCGGGCCGACAATGAGACCGGCGCGGTCGTCACCGCCGTCGCAGGTCTGGTGCTTGCAGCCGCCTCCACGCTAATCGACCTGGTCGCATATCTGCGGTCGGCCGGGACTCCAGTAGGCTTGCCCGAGCAAGCGGACGCCCTGGCCGCAGCCGCGGAAAGGCAGTGGGCGCAGGAGGCCGACGCCCGCGGGCTCAGCGACGGCGACGTGCTGCCACTGTCCTGGAGGCGGCGCGACGACGACCTGCCGGCATCTCCGGGAGCCGTGGCCCGGCGCGACGCCGGCGGGCGGCTGGTCGGCGACTTCGACTCGGTCATCAGGGAACTGGCGACCGGTTTCCACACGATTCCCGGCCGCCGAATGGTTTTGCTGGGCGAGCCGGGCGCCGGTAAAACGGTGGTCGGTCTCATGCTCACCCTGGGACTTCTTAAAGTGCGCGCGGCTGGCGGACCTGTCCCGTTCTTCCTTAGCATCTCCAGCTGGGATCCGGTCGTGCAGTCGATGGACGATTGGCTCATCCGGTCGATCGCTGAGTCCTACTATGGCGGGAATCAGGAGACCGCGCGCCGGCTCTTGCAAAGCGGGATGATCGTGCCGATCCTCGACGGCCTTGACGAGATTCCGGACTCCTCCCGACGGCACGCGATCGGCGAGATCAACCGTGCGGTACGCCATTCCCGTCCGGTCGTCGTCACGTGCCGCCTCAATGAGTACCGCGAGCTGATCGTCGACGGTTCGCCGACCTTGAGCCAGGCTCCGGTCCTCGCGGTGCAGCCGATTACCCTCGACGATCTGATCAGGTATTACGCACAGCTGCGATGGCCGCCCGGCGTCTCCTGGTCGCGAGTGTTCCAGCGGATGGGGGACGAGCCGGACGGCGCGCTGGCGACTGCCTTTTCGACACCGCTGATCATCTCGCTAGCTCGCTTGATCATGACGCAAGGCGGGGAAACGCCGGATGATCTCCTTGACGATCCGTCGCTGGAGAGCAGGCACTCGCTCGAGAACTGGCTGACTTCAAAAACGGTGCAGGCGGCGTACACATCCCGCGAGCAGCCGACCCCCCGCGAGCGCCGCCGGCGGTCACGCGCGGAACGGCACCTGGGCTACCTGGCCCAACACATGCACGCCCAACGGGAACGCGAGCTGACCTGGTGGCTGCTAAGCGACCGGGTGCTCCCGCCGTGGTTCTCGCCGATTCTGGGCCTAGCCGGCGGGCTCGTCTCGATGGTGACCGTCGTCGCGGCGTACGCGCTCCTCGTCCGTGGATCGGCCACCCCGGCCGGGGTGCTCGTCTTCGCCGCGGCGGTCGGCCTGGTCTTCGCGATTTTGCTGACCACCGCCTGGTCGATGACCGGCAAAAGACCACCCCGGCAACTGTTGTTGCGATCGCACGACGCCGGTCGGCGGTGGCGGGCAGGCTTCCGGTCCGGCGCCGTGGCCGTGCTGCTGCCGGCCGGCGCGCTCCTCGTCACGTTCGTGCTCTTCATCAGCATCGGTGACACATGGTCGTTCGAGAACCTGCTGAACCTGACGCGCGCCTTGGTGACGTTGACCGCCGTCGGGGTGACGAGCGGCGTCGTCACCGGGGTGTTGCGGAGCATTGAAGGAGCGCACGACGAGGCCTGGACAGCTGATCCGCCCGAACTCCTCCGGCGAGACCGCCGGTCGTCGCTGGTCTGCTCAGTCCTGGGCGGGCTGCTCTTCGGCGGCCTGATGGCCCCGTTCGCGGTCTTGGGGCTCTGGGTGGGTGGCGTGGGGCTGGGCCTGCTCTCACGATGGCCGGGCTGGCCGGGTGGGCCCGACGTGCACGCCGTCTTTGACGCCACCTACTTCGAGGTGGCCACCCGGTACTTCCGGACTCCCCAGCTCGCCGTCGCCGCCTTATTCGTGCTGCCGGGCGTTGGGTTCGCCATCCTGATCCTGATCACCCGCTGCTGGCCGCGGTTCGTCGTCACCTGCGCGGTGCTCGCGGCGGCCGGCCGGTTGCCCCTCAACTTGTCCGCGTTCCTTGATGACGCGTACCGACGCGGTGTGCTCCGCCGGTCCGGCGGCTTGTATCAGTTCCGGCATGGCCGCCTGCAGGAACATCTGGCCCTAGGCCGGGCCGCGAATCGGCGTCCGCTCGAAGGGGACGGAGTCCAGGTCAAGAGCGCGAGAAGGACCAGGGCCGCCTACGCCCTCACGGCCGTTCTCGTGCTACTCGCCAGCCTGTCGGCGGTCATGCTGCCGCGCAGCAATTCACTGCTTACCCTCCGGGGCCAGTACGCGAAGGGGCCGTACGACGTCACGTTCAGTCCCAGCGGTGCGCTGGTCGCGCTGCGCAGCGAGCGGGACCCGCTGGTCCATGTTTTCGACATCACCAACGGCGAGTCGAAAGGCACGTTTCCTGGCCACTTGAGTCAGGGCGAGGACGCCAGCATTGCCTTCTCCCCGACCGACGGAGCCATCGCTGTCACCCACCGGACCGACAGTACGAATCGGGGGGTCACCATTTGGGACCTGGCGTCCGGGACTCGCAAAGTCGAACTACCGCTCAGGGACGGTCGTTACATCGACACGCGAGCGAAGTTCAGCGCAGACGGCACCACGGTCGCGATCTTTGGTCCTCGGGCGCGAGGCCAAGCCCAACCGACCATGACGCTGTGGGATCTTCCGGCCGGCAGGCCGGCGCTGGAGGTGCCCTACGATCATCTCAGCCCACTGAGGATGAGTCCGGATCGCTCGACTTTCATGAGCTTCCGGGCCGGGCTCTACGTCTTGCGACGGATGTCCGATGGTCGCGGAATCGCCGCGCTGGGCAGGGTCGACCCAGATTCCCCGAGCCATTTCAGCTCGGATGGAAAACGACTGTTCGTCAACTCGTCGGGTCAGGTCGTGCTCTGGAACACCCAAACGGGGGTCGCTATTTTCCGGAGCCGGACGGCGTATTTCGCCCAACTCAACGGAACAGCCTTCTTCAGCGCGGACTCCCGGACCGCCGTCGTCGTAGACGGCCTCGACGCCAAAATCCTCGACGCCACGGACGGCCACACGCTCCAGCGACTCCGGCTTGCGGACATTGAAAATGTGGCTATCAGCACTGACGGATTTTTGACCGCCCTGGTCGCCGAGGACGGTCGACTCCTGACGCTGGAGCGCACGGGTCGAACACGCCGCTATGCCGGCCTCCCTCGGGCCGACCCTGAAAAGATCGCGAGACTGCCCTTGGGCGGGAGGTTCTTGGTGGCCACCGCGAGCGGCGGCAGCGACGCCAGAGCCTTCGTGGTCAAAGTCTTCGACACCCGCGACGGCCGGCTGCTGTGGTCGGAGACCGGTGTCGGAGTCGAGTCGTTCAACGGAGCTGACGACGACTATGCCGGCACGTCCTACCCGCCGGAGCCGGCCGACGACACCTCCGCGACCATTGCCCTGCGGACCGGCCGCAAGACGATCGAGTTCCGGCGTCTGGCGGACGGCGGCCGGACGTTTGAAATTCTGAACCCCGACCTTGTCGCCACTTCCGAGGTTGAGCTGCCGTGCTGCACGTTCATGACCGACCGGCTTGTCGTGCGGCGAGACCTCGCACCCGCCGAGCACACTCTCACCGTCTACGACACGACGTCCGGTCGCACTGTCGCGAGGATCACCGACGTCACGGGCGAACCCCTCATCGTTGCCGGCAAGATCGTATCGGCCGGGAGCGACCATGTCATCCGGGTCCGCAACCTGCTCAACGGCAAGGTCCTGGCGACTTTGCGCGGTCACACCGACGGCATCGAGTCGCTGGAAATGACGCCGGACGGCAAGCACCTGGCCAGCAGTTCGCGCGATGGCAGCGTACGCATCTGGGCCATTCCGTGAATGAGGTTATTCAAGGCCACCTTGACCGGCGCATAGCCGGAGGTCAGCTAGTGCCAGCGTCAGTCCGCGCTCACATCACCGAAAGCAGCCGAGAAAGCCAAGAGAGGCCATGATCCTGTTTACTGATCTGGCCGATGAGAGTGTGTGATGAGTCCGAAGTCTCCGTCGCGGGAAAGCCCGCAGGCATCTGCCTAATGCGCCTTCCGCACCTGCGGGACCTGCCTGGTCGGGTCGCCTATCCCTCGCCGCTCCGGTCGCTGCGCTCCTCAGCCCAGGCGACGGCGGCCCGGGACTGCGAGGTAGGTCAGGACGGCGAGCACGCGGCGGTGCCCGCCGTCGGTCATGGCCAGGCCCAGCTTGCCGAAAATGGCGTTGATGTGCTTGTGCACGGCGTTCGCGGTGATGAACAGACGGCCGGCAATCTCGGTGTTGTCGCGGCCCTCGGCCATCAGCGCGAGCACCTCGCGCTCCCGGGGGGTCAGCGTGGAGACGGGGTCGTCGCTTGCCCGGGTCAGTAGCTGGGCGATGACCTCGGGGTCGAAGGCGGTGCCGCCGCCGGCTACCCGGCGTAGCGCTTCGATGAACTCGTCGATGCGGCTGACCCGGTCCTTGAGCAGGTAGCCGATGCCGCGCGGGGCGCCGGCGAGCAGCTGGGTGGCGTACTCCCGCTCGACGTACTGGGAGAACACCATCACCGGGAGGTCCGGGTGGCGGCGCCGGGCCTCGATGGAGGCCCGGATGCCCTCGTCGCGGAATGTCGGTGGTAGCCGGACGTCGACGACGGTCACGTCGGGGCGGTGCTCGTCGACCGCGTCGAGGAACGAGTCGGCGTCGGTGACGGTCGCGACCACTGTGAAGCCGTTGGTGCTGAGCATCAGCTCCAATCCACCGGACAGGAACTCATTGTCCTCGGCGATCACCGCTCGGAGCACGGCACCTCCAGCGTGATCTCGGTCGGCCCGCCCATCGGGCTGCGCACGGTGAGCGTGCCGTCGAGCGCGCCGGCCCGTCGGCGGATGCCGGCGAGGCCGGTTCCGCGCGCTTCGTCCGCCCCGCCGGCGCCGTCGTCGGTCACCGTCACCGTCAACAGATCGCCGTGACGAGACGCGCGGACGCCCAGCCGAGTTGCGCGACTGTGCCGGGTAGCGTTGCTCAGCGCCTCGGTGACCGCGAAGTATGCCACCGTCTCCACCGCCGCGGGAACCCGGCCGAGGTTACTGACGTCGACGGTGGCCGGTAGGCCGCTGCTAGCCGCGACAGCGACGAGCGCGCCGGCCAGGCCTCGGTCGGCCAGGATCGGCGGGTAGGTGGTGCGGATCACCGTGCGCAGCTCGACCATCGCCTCTTCGGTGCCCTGGTGTGCCTCGGCGACCAGCCGGTTCACCAGGTCGGGGTCGCCGGCAGCCTGCCGTGCCACCGCGAGGCGCATCGCCACCGCGACGAGCCGGGCCTGCGCGCCATCGTGCAGGTCCCGTTCGATGCGGCGTAATTCGGCGCCATGCGCGTCGAGCACGTCAGCCCGGGTGCGGGTGAGATCGGCGACCCGGCCGGCCAGCCGCTCCGCCTCCGACGGCGTCAGCGCCCAGCGGGTGACCCGGGCATGGGCGCCGGCCAGCGCGGGGAACGCCCCGTAGGTCACCGCCGCGAGCACCGCGAACTGCACGGCGCCCAGCCCGATCGCGGTCGCCCACCCGGCGACCGGCACCTCGACGAACAGCGTGACCGGCTCATCGACCGGGAACGCCCACCAGAGCGTCATGGCGACTACGGCGGTTGCCAGGTTGCCGACGACCAGCAGGGCGAGAAGTCCCAGAGGCAGGCCGGTGGTGAGGTGGACGGTCAGCCACAGCAGGTGCCGGCGGAGCCGCACCGGGTGCCACCGCCGGCCGCCGGCCAGCCGCAGGTGCCACCGGGCCCACCGCTCGCGCACGCCGGGCAGACACAGCAGCGGCAAGCCGGGCAGCGACACCACCGCCGTGCCGAGGATTGTCAGCAGGTAGGCCGTGGCCCGCCGACGCGTCATGACCACATCTGTACCTGAACCGATCATCGGCCCGCACTACAGCCAGCTGTAGCCCTCGGTACGGTAGCCAGCGGTATGGGGCGCGGCGCCGCATGTTCCTAGGTTTCCAGGCATGAAACTCGTACGAATCGCAGTGACAACGGTCGCGCTGGTCGCCGGAGTCGGCGTCACCGTTGACGCGCACGCCGGCTCGGGTCGGCAGACCGACCTCAACCGTCTCCGTCGTGACACCGCAGCCGTGCACGCCCTGGGCCTGCCGGGAGTGCAGGCACGTCTTGTTCTCCCGGGCGGGCGCGCGGTCGTCGCGACCGCCGGCGTCGCCGACCTGGGCACCGGTCGCCGGGTGCCACCGAACGGGCGGGCCCGCATCGCCAGCACCGGCAAGGCCTTCATCGCGACGGTGGTGTTGCAGCTGGTGGCTGAGGGACGGATGGGCCTCGACGACCCGGTGGAGAAGTGGCTGCCGAGCGTGATCCGCGGCAACGGCAACGACGGCCGCGCCATTACGGTCCGGCACCTGCTTCAGCACACCAGTGGTCTGCACGACGACGTGCCTGACTTCGCCACCGCCGTCGACTACTACAAGCACCGGTACGACGTGTACACGCCAGCCCAACTGCTCGCGCGGACCTTGCGACACACGCCCGACTTCGCCTCGGGCACTGCGTGGCGGTACTCAAACGTGGGCTACATCGTGGCCGAGATGGTGATCGACAAGGTCACCGGACGCCCGTGGCACGAGGAAGTGCGACGGCGCGTCGTCGACCGGGCCGGTATGCGAGACACGACGTGGCCCGGCAACCTGCCGACACTGCCTGATCCACATGCACGCGGCTATCACGAGTTCGGTGCCGGCGAGCTGACCGACGTCACCGAGCAGGTCATCGTCGACGGTGGTGCCGCGTTCATCTCGACCACCGCAGACGTCAACCGCTTCTTCCGAGCGCTGCTCGGTGGCCGGCTGCTGCGCCCGGCGCAGCTCGCCGAGATGACCCGCACGATGCCACTCGGGCCAGAGTTCGAGGAGCTGCTGCCGGGGGCCAGATACGGGCTGGGCCTGTTCGAGCGGCCACTGCCGTGCGGTGGCACCTACTGGAGTCACCCGGGCGGCGGCAGCGGCTACACCAGCGACAACGGCGTCACCCGCGACGGCCGTCGCAGCGTGGCGGTGTCGGTGTCGGGTACCCGGCCGAACCTCGCCCTGCAGCACCAGCGAGCCACTGATGCGGTCGTCGAGAACGCGCTGTGCGGGCCGCGCGGCATCTGAGTACCGCTCCCGGTTGGCGTGCGGGGCGGTCAGTTGGCCAGGCGGGCGAGCACGACACGCTACTGGCCGACCTCGAGGGGATCGAGGGCGGCGACGGCAGCGACCGGCTGACTGGCCAAGTCGGGTACGACTCGCTGATCGGCGGCCCCGGCAACGACACCCTGCGCGGCCTGGGCGGCAATGACTACCTCGACGGCGCGTACGGCCAGGACCGGTTTGAAGGCGGCGACGGCAACGACACGCTGTTCGGTGAGGCGGGCGACGACTGGCTGGACACCGGCGGCAGCCTCAGCACGGAGACGGACCACCTGGACGGCGGCGACAACGCCACCGTGACGGGGGACAACTGCTACGCGAGCGCGGCCGACGTCACGGCGAACTGCGAGTACGCCGAGCAGTACTGGCCCGGCCCGGTGCCGGGCGGGATCCGCTGACGGGAAGAAAAAGGGCCGCAGGCTGACCCAGTACTCGGCTGCCGGTTGGGGTGTCAGGGAGCGGGCGTCGCCTACACCAATTGGTGTAGGCGGTACTCGATTGGCGTCGATCAAGGTGACATCCGCGGGACGACGCCGCACAGGCCGGGTTTCCATAGCGTCGGAGCATCCCCGATTGAGGAGGCTCCATGTTCAGCACTGACCCGGCCGATACCTCGTCGCCATCTCGTGGATCGCAGTCGATCCAGCCGGCTACGACGCCGCGTACCGGCCGCCGGATCGCCGTCGACGGCGTCTTAGGCGGGTTGGTCCTGCCGCTTATCGGCTTCGCCGTGGCCGACTTGATCAACCCGGGTTGGAGTCCGGCCGAGTCGATGATCAGCCACTATGTCCACGCTCCGCACGGTGGGTGGTTGGTTCCGCTCGGCACGCTGAGCATCGCCGTCGCCTCCGGGACGCTGACATGGCTGGCTGCCGCGTACACCCGGGGTGGCCGCGCCGGTCTGGCGCTGCTCGGTGTCTGGACCGCCGGCCTGTTGGTCGCCGGCGTGTTTCCCACCGACCCGCCCGGCCAGTGGGACCAACCGCCGACCATGGCCGGCACGTTGCACGGGGTCGCCGCGTTGCTCGCTTTCACGGCATTGCCCGCGGCCGCGGTCGTGCTCAGCCGGGTGTGGCGCAGGGATCCCGGGTGGCGTCCGGTCGCCGGTGGACTGGCTGTTGCGGCGGCACTGTCGGTAGCCGCTTTCGTACCATTTATTGTCACGTTTTTCGATGTAATGGGCGGCCCGTCCTTGGCGGTCGGAGCGTGGCCGACCGTCACCGGTCTCGCCGAGCGAGTCATGGTGTGGGCCCACGTCGCCTGGCTCGTCGTCGCGGCGGTCGGGCTACGGCCTCGGCAAGCACCGCGAGCGGCTCCGGCCGTCTCGCGTCCCTCCAATGTGTAATGACGATCACGCGTGCCGTACTAATTTCCCATGCGGCAGCTATCCGCCCCATTGCTGCCAGGGCGGCGACGCGGTATTCCCATTCCTCGTCGATTGTCACCCCACCAGACACATGCCCCTAATCCCCAAGTAAACGGCACTCCCGCCGGACCGAGCCACCGCGAAAGCGGTGCCGCAACAAGGGGTGACGGCGGCAAATCCGACCTGTTCGCAGGTGATCTAGTGTCGATTCCATCGACGTCGGCGCGTCGCGGCTCGCCGCGGCCCTTGCGCCGATTAACGGCAGGGAGAAGCATTGACGCCGGACAACATCAATTCGCCAGATCCCGACAGCGGCGAGGCCGCTCGGCGATCGAGATCTGCGCTGCCCGTAGGCAATCAGTTCGCCACGTCGGTGCCCGTTATCTACTGATGTGAAATACCGTATCCGCTTCCGGACAACAATGGGGAATTCATCGCGGTGTTGGCATTTGCTCGTCACCCGCCGATTCCTCCGCAGCCTCCAGACCGCAGCGCCGACGTCGTCGCGGGTCCGCATCGCGCGGGCCGGAAGGAGACCTTCATGTCCAACGCTCAGGCCGAGGGGACCGGCCTCGCCCAGACGAACCGCCCGTTGAGCCGCCGTGGGTTGCTGCGCTCCAGCGCTCTGGTGGCCGCGGCCGCCGGAGCCGCGGGTACCGTGGCCACGCCTGCCCAGGCCGCTCCCGCCGCCGGATCCGCATCCGGCGGCCGCCGCCGGGTTCCGGCCGACCGGATCAGCATCCAGCTGTACACCGTGCGTGACATCCTTACTGCCGACCCCGCCGGCACCGTCGCCACGCTCGCGCGCATCGGTTACACCCGGGTCGAGACCGCCGGCACCGCCGGGCTCACACCGGCCGCCTTCCGTGCGCTGCTCGACGCCAACGGGATCCGCGCAACCTCGGGGCACTTCGGCATCCCGCAGCCGTTCGACGCGACCGCGTGGCGAGCGACGCTCGCCGACGCACGCACGCTCGGCTGCCATTACGTCGTGCACCCGTTCTTCGGCGTCGACGCGAACGGCCCGATCCGCGACGTCACGGTCTGGCGCCAGTTCGCGCAGGACCTGAACAAGGCGGGCCGGATCGCCCGCGACGCGGGATTCGACTTCGGCTACCACAACCACCACTTCGAGTTCCTGCCGTTGTCCGATGGCTCCGGGCGGCGCCCGTTCGACGTTCTGACCGCGGTCGCCGATCCGCGCCTGGTGCATCTGGAGCTCGACCTGTACTGGTCGTGGCGTGGAACCGCCGACCCGGTCGACGTGATTCGCGCTCACCCGGGTCGGGTCCGGCAGTTCCACTGCAAGGACATGAACATCGACAGCGGCTTCGCCGACCTCGGGACGGGTCTGATCGACTTCCGCCGGATCTTCGCGCAGTCCGACGTGGCCGGGGTCAAGGAGTACATCGTCGAACGCGACGACGCCGGCACCGGCGACCGCGTACCCGCACAGGCGCTGGACACGGCGGCCGTCGGCTACCAGTTCCTGCGGGACATCCGGTTCTGAGAGGCGTTGATCATGGCCAACCGGAGAACCGTGCGTAAGTGCACCACCGCGGCCGTCCTGCTCGCGTCGTTCAGCGGGCTGGCCGGCCTGACGTCGCTGCCGGCCGCCGCGCAGCCGGGTCACGACCCTGTACCCGTACCCGCCGACCAGTCGGCGTTCCAGAAGGTGACGCTGAACGACCGGCCGGGCGAGCCGATGAGCCTCGCCGTGCTGCCCGACCTGCGGGTCCTGCACACCGCCCGCACCGGGCAGGTGCGGATCAACGTCCCGCGCACCGGGCTGAACCCGCTCGCTATGGACGTACCCATCTACCAGCACGACGAGGAAGGCCTGCAGGGCGTCGCGATCGACCCGGACTTCGCCCGCAACCACTGGGTCTACCTCTACTACTCGCCGCCCGGCAACACGCCCGTCGACGACCCGGCCACCCCGGATGTGAACGAGGGTGACGCGCCCACCACCGGCACCCAGGCAGACTGGGACCGGTTCAAGGGCGCGCTGCGGCTGTCCCGTTTCAAGCTGCGCGGCAACACCCTCGACCTCAGCAGCGAGCAGCAGATCATCGACGTGCCGGTTGACCGGGGCATCTGCTGCCACGTCGGCGGCCAGATCGATTTCGACAGCAAGGGAAATCTGTACCTGTCGACCGGTGACGACACCAACCCGTTCGAGTCCGACGGCTATGCACCGCTGGACGACCGGGCGGGCCGCAACCCCGCGTTCGACGCGCGCCGCAGCGCCGGCAACACCAACGACCTGCGCGGCAAGCTGCTGCGGATCAAGGTGAAGCCGGGCGGTGGGTACACCGTCCCGCGCGGCAACCTGTTCGCTCCCGGCACACCCCGGACCCGGCCCGAGATCTACGCGATGGGCCTGCGCAACCCGTTCCGGTTCGACGTCGACACCAAGACCGACCGGGTCTACATGGCCGACTACTCACCGGACGCCAACATGCCGAACCCGGAACGCGGCCCGGCCGGACACGGCCGGTGGATGGTCATCGACAAGCCGGGCAACTTCGGCTGGCCGTACTGCGTCACCCCGAGCATCGCCTACCGCGACTACGACTTCGCCACCGAGACTGCGGGACCGGCCTTCAACTGTGCCGCGCCGGTGAACGACTCGCGGTACAACACCGGCCGGCGGGTACTGCCGCCGGTGCGGCAGCCGCAGGTCTACTACTCCTACGAGCTGTCCCCGCTCTTCCCCGAGCTGGAAACCGGCGGCATCGGTCCGATGGCCGGGCCGGCGTACGACTACTCCCCGCGGAGCCGGTCACGGTTCAAGTGGCCGCAGGCGTTCGAGGGCAAACCGCTGTTCTACGAGTGGACCCGCGACTACATCAAGGCGTTCACGCTGACCCGCGGTCAGGTCACCACGATCGCGGACGTCGCGCCGGGCGTCGTGTTCGACAACCCGATGGACATGGAGTTCGGGCCGGACGGGGCGCTCTACGTGCTGGAGTACGGCACCGGCTACTTCGCCGAACTGCCGGCGGCCCAGCTCGCCCGGGTCGACTGGACCCGCGGCAACCGCACCCCGGTCCCGGTCGTAACGTCCAACATCGACAACGGGCTGGCACCCCTGACCGTGCAATTCAGCAGCGCGGGTACGGCAGACCCTGACGGCGACGCCCTGAGCTACGCCTGGGACCTCGACGCCGACGGCCGGGTGGACTCGCGGGCGCTGAACCCGTCGTTCACCTACACCGCGAACGGCGTCTACGAGGCGACGCTCAACGTCACCGACTCCACCGGCCGCCGGGCCGCCGCGTCGGTGCGCATCGTCATCGGCAACACGGTCCCGGTGGTGACACTCACCGCCGAGCCAGCGGGCGGCACGTTCCAGTTCGGCGACGTGGTCACCTTCACGGTCACCATCACCGACGACGCGCCGATCGACTGCTCACGAGTCTCGGTCGCCTACATCCTCGGACATGACGAGCACGGGCATCCGCTCAGCTCCACGGCCGGCTGCTCGGGCACGATCCAGACGTTCGTCGACACCGGGCACGCCGGTGCCAGCAACCTGCGTGGGGTCTTCGTCGCCAGCTACACCGACGCGCCGGAGGGCGGGCTGCCGCCGCTCAGCGGGTCGGACGAGGTCGTACTGACACCCACCGCGTGACGCACGGGTGACAGCGAGGCGCCGCCCGGCATCGGGCGGCGCCTCCGGAAGGCATCCGAGAGGAGATGCTCCGATGGCACGCCTTCCTCGATCCGGGATCATCGGCGCCGGGTTCATCGGTGAGGTGCACGCGCGGGCCGTGCGGGCGGCCGGCGGTGTGGTCGCCGCCGTCGCGGAACGCGATGGCAAGCAGGCCACCCCAGCGGCCGCCCGGTTGCTGGCGCAGCGGGCGGCGGCGTCCGCGCAGGACCTGATCGAGGCCGACGATGTCGATGTCGTGCACATCTGTACGCCCAACCACCTGCACGTTCCGCTCGCCGAACGCGCGATCGCCGCCGGCAAGCACGTGATCTGCGAGAAGCCGCTGGCCACCGATGTGGCATCCGGCCGCGCGCTTGCCCGCCTCGCTGCCTCGGCTCCGCTGGTCACAGCGGTGCCGTTCGTGTACCGGTTCTACCCCACCGTCCGAGACGCCCGCGGGCGGGTGCGCCGCGGTGACGCCGGACCCCTGCGCCTGCTGCACGGCTCCTACCTGCAGGACTGGCTGTCGCGTCCGGAGGACCACAACTGGCGGCTCGACGCGGCGCTCGGTGGCGGCTCGCGCGCCTTCGGTGACATCGGCGTGCACTGGTGTGATGTCGTCGAGTTCGCCAGCGGTCACCGCATCACCCGCCTGGTGGCGTGCCTGACGACCGTCCCGCGCACCACCGGCCGGCCTGCCTCGGACACCGAGGACGCCGCGACGGTGCTGTTCGAGACCGATCAGGGTGCGATCGGATCGGTCGTGGTCAGCCAGGTGTCGCCGGGACGCAAGAACCGGCTGTGGTTCTCCCTCGACGGCACGCAGTCCTCGCTGCAGTTCGATCAGGAACTGCCCGATTCACTGTGGGTGGGCGGCCGCGAGCAGAACACGGTCGTGCCTCGCGGCGCCGAGTCCTCGACCGGCGACGCCGCCCCCTTCAACATCATCCCGGTCGGCCACCCGCAGGGTTACCTCGATTGCTTCACCGCCTTCGTCGCCGACGTCTACGCCGCGACCGCGGGCGACGAGCCGGACGGGCTGCCCACCTTCGACGACGGCCTGCGTGCCGCCGTCGTGACCGACGCCGTCCTGACCTCTGCCGCGCACGGCGGCTGGGTGGAGGTACCCGCAGAATCTCAGCCGCCGACACCAGCCGAGTAGCGCGCACTGAGGACGCCACTCCATCTGAGGAAGGCACCAGCGCATGACGGCCTCACCAACTCAGCCCATCGGCCCGATCGGTACGGCGACACGGCTGAAGCTCTCCTTGATGATGTTCCTGCAGTTCTTCGTCTGGGGTGCCTGGTTCGTGACCATGGGCACGTACCTCGACACCAGCCTGACGGCGTCCGGCAGCCAGATCAGCCTCGCCTACCTGACCCAATCGCTCGGAGCGATCGCCGCACCGTTCATCATCGGGCTCATCGCCGACCAGTTCTTCTCCGCCCAGAAGGTGCTCGCCATCCTGCACCTCGCCGGCGCCGCGATGCTGTTCTGGGCGTCCACGACGTCGACCTTCGCGACGTTCTTCCCGGTGATCCTCGGCTACATGATCCTTTACATGCCGACGCTGGCCCTGGTGAACTCCGTGTCGTTCCGCCAGATGACCAATCCGGAGAAGCAGTTCCCGGCGGTGCGGGTGCTCGGCACCATCGGATGGATCGTCGCCGGTGTGATCATCGGCTGGTTGGCCTGGGAGCGCGACGGGCACCTCAGCCAGACCTTCCGGATGGCCGCCGCCGCGTCGCTGATCCTCGGCGTCTTCAGCTTCCTGCTTCCCGCGACCCCACCGATCCGGCGAGGCGGAAAGACGACGGTCCGCGACATTCTCGGGCTCGATGCGCTCGCGCTGCTGAAGAACCGTTCCTACCTGGTGTTCTTCCTGTCCTCCATCGCGATCTGCATCCCGCTCGCGTTCTACTACAACTTCACCAACCTGTTCCTCAACGAGCAGGACGTGCGGTCCGCGGCGGCGGTGCAGTCGCTCGGACAGGCCTCCGAAGTGCTGTTCCTGCTGCTCATGCCGTTCCTGTTGATGCGCCTCGGCGTGAAGTACACGCTGGCCATCGGCATGGGTGCATGGGCGTTGCGCTATGTCTTCTTCGCCTACGGCGACGCCGACGGGCGGTACTGGATGCTCATCCTGGGCATCCTGTTGCACGGGATCTGCTACGACTTCTTCTTCGTCGCCGGGCAGATCTACACCGACAAATTCGCCGGCGAGCGGATCCGCAGCGCGGCCCAGGGAATGATCACCCTGGCGACGTACGGCGTCGGCATCCTGATCGGCTCGCTCGTGGCCGGCCCTATCGTCGATCGGTTCGCCACCGCCGACGCGCACGACTGGACCCAGATCTGGATCATTCCGGCGGTCATCGCTGCCATCGTGATGGTGCTGTTCCTGATCCTGTTCAAGGATCAGCGCGTCGAACGCACGACGATGCTGGACGCCTCACGCACGACGCTCGAGGCCCCTGGAACGGCGATCCCACGGGAGGACGACCGCTAGCCGGTGCACCCGGCAGGACCGGGACGAGCTCCGGGAATCGGTGTTGGCGTTGCTCACGGTGTGACACGAAAACGGGAGATGAACCGGTCTCATGTCCTCATAGGATCTCCATATCAGCAGCTAGGGACGGGGATCCAATGTTCAGCATGAGCCGTAAGAAGCTGGCCGCGATCGGTATCGCAGCCGCCGCCACGACTGCGTTCTTCGCCTCGCCGGCGCAGGCCGCCTCGGCTGCCAAGGCCGAAATCGTGGGGAAGAGCAGTACTGCCGTCCGGTTCACCGCGGCTGCCGGTCAGGCCAACTCGCTGACCATCACGATCTCCGGCCGGACGATCACTTTGAACGACAAGGTCGCCATCAAGGCCGGCAAGGGCTGCAAAGCGGTCAAGGGCGACAAGACCAAGGTCAAGTGCACCACTGCGAAGAAGCCGACCAGACTCAACGTCGCACTCGGTGACAAGAACGACTTCCTCCAGAGCTACGCGTCGGTCCCCCTGACCGCCAACGGCGGTTCCGGCAACGACACCGTCTTCGGCGGAAGCGGCAAAGACATCCTCAACGGCGGCGACGGCATGGACGACGTGCAGGGCGGTTCCGGCAACGACACCCTCCGCGGCGGCCGTGGCGACGACCATGTCGAAGGCGGTTCGGGCAAGGACAAGCTGTACGGCGAGGCCGGTCACGACGACCTGATCGGCGGCGACCTCGACGGCGAGATGTCCGACAGTGGCGACACCATCTACGGTGGCGCGGGTAACGACTTCCTGCTCGGCGGCTACGGCAACGACACCCTCTACGGCAACGCCGGCGACGACAATCTGCTCGGCGGCGCGGGCAAGGACAAGCTGATCGGCGGCCCCGGCAACGACACCAGCACCCAGTAGTACCGCCGGTCCAGAAACACGATCCGCGCTCTGTCCAAGAACTGCGGGGTCTTAGGCAGTGACGCGGGCAGTGTTTACGCACTCGGCGACGTCCAGTACCAGCAGCAGCCGGCCTTCGGTCTTGTAGGCGCCGGTGACCAGCGTCCGTGACGGGCCGGTCAGTGTTGCCGGCGGCTCCTCGAACAACTGCGCGTCCAGGTTGGCGACCTGCCCGATCCGGTCGACCAACAGGCTGACCGGCTCACCGGCGTACTGCACGATCACGTTCATCACCAGGCCGGACATGTCCCGGCGCGGTAGCCCGAACTGCACACGCAGGTCCACCGCGGCGATCACCTGCCCGCGCAGGTTGAACAGTCCACCGACCGCGGTGGGCGCCATCGGCACCGGCGTGTACTCGCTGTACGACAGCACCTCCTGCACAGCGCCCACGTCCACGCCGAAGAACTGGCCGGCGACCTCGAAGGTGACGAACTGGCGACTGGACATGCACAACTCCCGGGGTCAGGACCGCCGGAGGAACATGCCACGGCGGATCACCAGGGTTATCGGGAATCGAGTTTCCGAACCAAGGACTCCGACGTGATCAATCTGCGGGAGGGTCATCTTGGTGTCGGCAGGGTCTGCCAGGGCTGACATCCGCTCCTCGCCGGCGATCACAGCGCTTCCTTGAAGAAGTTCGGTGAGTGCGTCCTGCTCACGGTGGGACCGGAAGTCGTGCGATCAGCCGAGCCGGACAGCCCATTCGGCCCGGTCTCACGACCCTTGGGGCCAGAGTGGCATCGGTGATGTCGAGCTCCTGGTGGAGGCCCCTATTCTCGCGAGTCGAGAGTTTCACATAGGGGGCGCGGAGCCGCATGGCCGACGAGATCAAGTACGAGTACACGACCGCGCGGGCAGTTCGCGGCACCGACAGCATGGTGATCTCGAAGATGCAGAAGGACGGCTGGGAGTTCGTAGACCAGACCCCGGGCATGCTTCGGTCCACTCTTAACTTCCGTCGGCCGAAGAAGCCGGTGCCGTGGCGCTTGATCGGCGCCGGGGCCGCCGTCCTAGCGGTCCTGGCCATCGCCGGCGGCGTCGCCTCTGCGTTCAGCGATGGAAGTGCGAGCGGCGAGGGTGAGGCCAAGGTCGATTTAGCGACGACAACGGCCGCCGCGAGCGAGGAGCCTTCCACCAGGCCCACGCCATCGGCACGCGAGTCGCCTGCCAGCAAGGTGATCACGGCTCGGAACAATCCGGAGTTCGCGGCGCTGCTGAAGGCGGACTCCTGCGACGACGTGAACGGGGAATTCGCGACCAAGTACGCGGGCCGGACCGTCACGTTCAACGGCTCGATCGTGAACATGGCGTCGTACGGTGACGACGACACCCGCTACGACCTGCTCGTGGGCCCGGGCGACAAGGGACCGAGAACGACGGTCGGCCCGAACTTCACGTTCGAGAACGTCAATGTATTCGACCTGAATCTCACGGGTGAGAAGATCCCCGACACCGTCGGCGAAGGCGACAAGTTCCGCTTTGTTGCTGAGGTTCTCGAGTTCAAGACGAACCAATGCCTCCTCTACCTCGACCCGGTGTCAACGGAAGTCCGGTAGTAGAGAGAGCAACCGGCGCCCGGCCTCGATCAGTGCGTTGGCGAAGGCGTGGTCCTTTTCGCGGCCGGCTACCAGTGTGGAGACCACGCAGCCGACTATGAGCCGGGGGCGCTACCGCGATTCCCGCATTCGTGCCACGAGCGGAATTCGGTGAGTTGCTGCCTGGTCTTCATTCGTATAGGTCGTCACAGTGGGTGAAGCGACCGTGACACAATGGGAGCGAGCGCACGTGGACGAGGCCGTGTCGATCCGCCATCAGGCGGAGCCGTATTCATCGCTGCCGTCAGTTTCCACTTCGACGGCGGCCCTGCGCGGGTAGCGAGCGTAGAGTGGTCGGTGGACCGATTCGTCCATTCGAGGGCCCAACCATTGCGGGTCATGATCTCGAAGGCTGGCGGGCGACGAAGTTCGGCGAGGCGATGACCGGCAGCGCTGTGAGCCGGGCCATCGTGTCCGCGGTCAACACGCACAGCAACCGTCACCCCCCTCGCAGCCTTGCGAAGTGTCGGCCCGGCCTTGGAGAATTACGTGACCTTTGCATTGTCAACGCAGCCGACGCCCACCCCGGCACCGTTGCGCCAGCACCCCAAGACCCTCCGGGAAAAGGGAGCGGCAAGTTTCCACGCCGCTCTCGCCGTAGCCCTGACCGCGGGGCTGGAGGACGCGCTCCAAGCCGGAGACCACCCGCGGGCGATCAGCTTCATCAACCGCGGCTTTGCGGAGGGGAGCCCGCAACTGGGCTGCGACCTGCTCTGCCGGGCTATCGAGAGCGTCGGGACCGCCCGGACGTGGACCGTGCAACTCGCGCCCCTCACCCACGTACGGCAGAGGTCGGCGCTGTAAGAACAGGCGTATTGCTACTGGCCCGTTGAGGGCCCGGACGGCTCATCTTGCCGGGTCCGGCTCGCCCCCGCTGATGCGTGCTCGTTGACCGGCGTGGAGATGACCGGCGTGGGGATGGCCGGGATTCGCGTGGCCGCCCGCTCCAGGGCGCCGGTTTGTGGTGCGAACCAGCGCTCGTGGAGGCGGTGCAGGGGTGCCGGTGCCCACCAGTTCCACTCGCCGAGCAGGCTCATCAGGGCCGGTAGAAGCAGGCCGCGGACGACCGTGACGTCGAGGAGCAGGGCTACCGCCATCGCGAAGCCGATCTCCTTGACCGCGATCAGGTCGCCGAGCAGGAAGCCGAGGAACACCACGCCGATGCACAGGGCGGCGGCGGTGACCACCGGGCCGGACTTCTCGATGCCGATGCGGACGGCTCGGTTGCCGGCCGAGGTGGAGGGGTGGGTGGGGTCGCGCCGGTCCCACTCCTCCTTGATCCGGGCCAGCAGGAACACCTCGTAGTCCATCGAGAGCCCGAAGATGAACACGAACAGCAGGACGGGCGTTGTGACGTCGATCGCGCCCCACGAGTCGAAGCCGAGCAGCGTGTCGCCGATGCCCCACTGGAACACGACGACCAGCAAGCCGAGTGTGGCCAGCAGGGTGAGGGCGTTCATCAGCAGCGCCTTGACCGGTATCACCAGCGAGCCGGTCAGCACGAAGAGCAGCACCGCGGTGGACAGCATGACGACCAGCAGGGCGATCGGGAACCGGCCGGCCACCGAGTCGCGGTAGTCGACCAGTTCCGCGGCGGCGCCGCCGACGAGTACCGGGAACGGCGGGTCGAGCGCCCGGATGGCGCGTACGACGTCGCGGGAGGTCTGGCCGGCGGTCTCACCCTCCGGTGTCACGTCGATGACGGCCGCCGGCGCGGCGATGTCGGGGCGCGGTTGCACCCGCAGCACACCGTCCAGGGTGTTGAGCGCGTTCATGAAGTCGCGGGCGGAGGGGGCCGCGTCGACGACTACGACGATCGGGTCTGCCTGGCCGCCGTTGAAGTCGCGCTGCACCGCCTCCTGGAGCTTGCGGGCCTCGGCCGAGGCGGGCAGGGCGTGGGCGCCGGAGTTCTCGAGGTTGACCGCGAGCAGGAACGGCAGCGACAGCACGAGCAGAGCGGCCGTGACGGCGAGCGCGACCGGCCCCGGACGGCCCTGCGCGAATACGGCGAGGCGCGCGAGCAGGCCCGGACCGGGTTCGGCGCGGCGGGGCAGCGCGTCCGCGACCGCGCGGCGGGACGCGAGGATCCGGGTGGAGTCGCGGCGGGGCAGCGCGTCCGCGACCGCACGGCGGAACGAGAGGATCCGGGTGGAGTCGCGGGGACCCGGGATGCGGCGGTGCGCGACGGCGATCAGGGCGGGCACGGCGGTCAGGCCGGCCACGGTGGCCAGCAGCACCGCTACCGCTCCACCGAGTGCCATCGCGCCGAGCAGCGGTTCGGCGAACGCGGACAGGCCGAACATCGAAGCGGCCACGGCGAGCCCGGAGATCAGTACGGTGCGGCCGGCGGTCGCGGTGGTACGGGCGACCAGGTCCGCGATCGGAGTGCCGGGATCGGCGTCGCGCTCCTCGCGGAACCGGGCCAGCACCAGCAGCGCGTAGTCGACGGCGAGCCCGATGCCGAGCAGGGTGACCACGTTGACGGTGAACTGGCTGACCCCGGTGAGCGCGGTCAGTCCGAGCAGTCCGAGCAGCGTGACCGACACGGTGGCCAGCGCGGCGGCGAGCGGGATCATGCCGGCCACGAAACCGCCGAGGATCAGCACCAGCACGACCAGCAGGACGACGACCGCGACCGATTCGCCGATAGCCGCGTCCGCCATCGCCTCGTCGGCGAACGCGCGTTCCGCCAACTTCTCGCCGCCGACCAGCACCTCGGGTGCGTCGATACCGTGCAGCGCGTCGGCGACCGCGTCCTCGACCTGCTCGCGGCGGTCGTCCGGCAAGCCTTGATCCAGCTCGACCCGGATCAACGAACGCCGGTTGTCGGCGCCGATCCGCCCGCCCGGCGCGCCGTACAGGTCCTCGACCTCCGTGACGCCGTCCATGTCGCGGATCTCGCCGGTGACCGCTGCGACGTCGGCGACAAGCGCCTGGTCGAACACGTCGCGCCCACCGACGACGGCGACCACCACCGGGCCCTCGGGCTGCAACTGGCCGACCCGCCGGTCCGCGAGCTGCGACTCGGCGTCCGGCCGCAGGCTGCCGGTGGTGGTGAGCCGGTCGAAGACCTGGCCGCCCAGGACCAGCCCGGCGACGACCAGGACGAGCCAGGCGCCGAGAATCGGCCACCGCCGGCGGGCACACGAACGGCCGAGCGCACTGAGCATCACCGGGGCATGCAAGCACCCTCGCGTGTGGAACGCCAGTCACCTATCGACGTGCATCCCCCGGACGTACGGCCAGTTCTGACCGGTCGGCGGGCGGTCGAGTCGGACAGCCGACGGCCGGGGAAGCAGCCGTCTACTTAGGATTTGCGGATCCGGGGTGGCTCGGGATTCCGCGACGGGGGAGGGAATGCCCGTGCTTCGGCGTACTTTCAGTGTGTTTGTTGCCATGGTGACCGTGTTCGTGATGTCGTCGTTCGTCGGCTCGCCACCGGCGACCGCGGTGGCGCTGCCGAGCGGTTTCCAGGAGCAGATCGTCTTCAGCGGCCTCAGCTCGCCGGTCGATCTGGAGTTCGCGCCGGACGGGCGCATCTTCGTCGCCGAGAAGGGCGGCCGGATCAAGGTCTTCGACGACCTGGCCGACACGACCCCGACAGTGTTCGCCGATCTGTCGGCCAACGTGCACAACCAGTGGGACCGGGGCCTGCTCGGCATGGTGCTGGCGCCGAACTTCCCCGCCAACCCGTACGTCTACGTGCTGTACACCTACGACGCGCCGCCCGGCCGGACCGCCCCGGTCTGGAACGACGTGTGTGCCAACGCGAACGACGGGCGCTGCGTGGTCACCGGCCGGCTCTCCCGGCTGCAGGCCGCCGGCAACACGATGACCGGCAGCGAGCAGGTGCTGCTGCACGACTGGTGCCAGCAGTTCCCGAGCCACTCCATCGGTGACATCACCTTCGGTGCCGACGGGATGCTCTACGTCGCCGCCGGTGACGGCGCGAGCTTCAGCGCTGTCGACTACGGCCAGTTCCCCTCCGGGGCGCCGACCAACCCGTGCGCCGACCCGGCCAGTGAGGGCGGGGCGCTGCGAGCGCAGGACATCCGTACCCCGGCCGACGAGACCCAGTTGGACGGCACGCTGCTGCGGCTCGACCCGGTTACCGGGGCGGCGGCGGCCGGCAACCCGAACATCGGTTCCACCGACCCGAACACCCGCCGGATCGTCGCCAACGGCCTGCGCAACCCGTACCGGATCACCATGCGGCCGGGCACCAACGAGACCTGGATCTCCGACACCGGGTGGACCACCTGGGAAGAGGTCAACCGGGTGGTCGATCCCACCGCTGGCGTGACCAACTTCGGCTGGCCGTGCTGGGAGGGCAACGCCAGGCAGCCGGGGTACGACAGCGCCAACCTGCCGATCTGCGAAAGCCTCTACACCGAGCCGGCGGGTACGCACACCGCGCCGTTCGTCGCGTGGAACCACGCCGGCAAGCTCGTCCCCGGTGAGGCCTGCCCGAGCGGCAGCTCGTCGTCGACAGGCGTGGCGTTCTACCCGACAGCCGGTGGTCCCTACCCGGCCGCGTACAACGGCGCGGTCTTCTTCGCCGACTACTCGCGCCGGTGCATCTGGGCGTCGTTGCCGTCCACGCCCGGTGGCCTGCCCAACGCGGCCAACCTGCAGACGTTCGTCTCCGACGCCGCCAGCCCGGTCGACCTCGAGGTCGGCCCCGGTGGCGAGCTCTACTACGCCGACCTGGGCGGCACCATCCGCCGGGTGCGCTACTTCCCGGGCAACCAGCCGCCGAGCGCGGTCATCGACGCGTCGCCGACGCAGGGCCCGGCGCCGCTGACCGTGACGTTCAACGGCACCGGCTCCACCGATCCCGATCCGGCCGACGAGGGTCGCCTGCGCTACGCCTGGGACTTCACCAGCGACGGGGTGACCGACTCCACCTCGCCGACGGCGTCGTTCACCTACAACACGGCCGGCTCGTACACGGCGCGGCTCACGGTGACCGACACGCTGAACGCGACACACACCAGCACGATCAGCATCACGCCGGGCAACGAGGCGCCGACCGCGGTGATCGACACCCCGGGCGTGGGAACGACCTGGAAGGTCGGCGACACGATCGGCTTCACCGGCCACGCCACCGACCCGCAGCAGGGCACCCTTCCCGCGTCCCGCCTCAACTGGGACCTGGTCATGCACCACTGCTCCGCGCCGGAGAACTGCCACGAGCACGCGATCCGCAGCTGGACCGGCGTGGCCTCCGGGTCGTTCGAGGCGCCCGACCACGAGTTCCCGTCCTATCTGGAGCTCAAGTTGGTGGCCACCGACCAGGAGGGCCTGACGCACGTCGTGACGCGCCGGCTGGACCCGAAGACGGCAGACCTGACCTTCAACTCGGTGCCGTCCGGACTCCAGCTCACCGTCGGCTCATCGTCGGGAACAACGCCGTTCACGCGTACGGTGATCCAGGGCTCGACCAACTCGGTGTCCGCGCCGTCGCAGGGGTCCTCGACGTTCGCGTCGTGGTCCGACGGTGGGGCGCAGACCCACGTCATCACCGCGCCCACGGCGGCGACCACCTACACCGCGACCTACACGACCGCACCGGCGCCGCAGCGGATCGGCTACACCCAGGCCGGGACGTCGCTGGACGCCGGCGCCGCGAACCACATGAACGGCTCGCGGTTCGTCACCGGGTCCGCCCCGGCGACGGTCACCTCCATGTCGGTGTACATGAAGGCCGTGCTTGCGGCGCCGAACAACCAATACCAGCTCGCCGTCTACGCCGACGCGAACGGTTCGCCCGGCGCCCGGGTGGCCACCAGCTCGTCGGGCACGCTGACCGCCAACTCGTGGAACACCCTGCCGATCACCGCGGCGCTGGACGCCGGCACTGCGTATTGGCTGATGTACAACAGCAACGGCGACAACAACATGAGCTACGACACCGGTACGGCCGACCAGGGCGCATGGAGCGGCTCCACGCCGTTCGGCACCTGGCCGGCGACGTTCGGCACGTCCAGCCGGTGGAACGCGAAGTTCTCCATCTACGCGACCACGGGCGCGGACACCGGCGCGCCGACGGTGGCCTCGACCACCCCGGCCGGAGGCGCCGGCGGAGTGGCACTGAACGCACCGATCACCGTCCGGTTCAGCGAGGGCATGGCGGCGGGCACGATCACGCCGGCGAACCTGGAACTCCGCGGCCCGGGCGGCACGCTGGTCAACCGGACCGTCGCCTACGACGCGGCCACCCAAACGGCGACGATCACCCCAGCCGCGGCGCTGGCCGCCTCGACCCAGTACACGGTGACCGTCCGGACGGGCGTGACCGACGCGGCGGGCAACGCGCTCGCGGCCAACCACCAATTCTCCTTCAGTACGACCGACCCGAGCGCCCCGCGGTTCGGATACGACCAGGTGGGCGGCTCGCTGGACTCCGGCGCCATGAACTTCATGAACGGCTCGCGGTTCGTCAACGGCGCCACCGCGCTCACGGTCAGCCAGATCTCCGTACACCTCAAGACGGTGCAGACCGCGCCGGCCAACCAGTACCAGGTGGCGATATTCACCGACGTCGACGGCTCGCCGGGCACGCTCGTGGCGTCGAGCACCTCCGGCACCCTGACCGCCAACTCGTGGAACAGCCGGCCGGTCAGCGCCTCGCTGGCGCCGAACACGGCGTACTGGCTCATGTACAACACCAACGGCGACAACAACATGAGCTTCGACAGCGGCAGCGCCAACCAGGGCGCCTGGAGCCAGGCGCGGGCATTCGGCACGTGGCCGTCCTCGTTCGGCACGTCCACCCGCTGGAGCGCGAAGTACTCGATCTACGCCTCGTAGGTCGAAGCCGGTGGTGCTGCCGAGAAAATCTATGCCGTAGAGACTAGACATTCTTGGCGAGGCTGATAGTGTTTCTCTCGTTGACAACAGAAGTCGTTGAAGACGCAGACGAACCAAGCCGAATCAGGCAAGCCGAGCGTCAAGCAGGGCCCGGATCTCTCGTGGCTCGCTCGGCACCGCGGTGAGACAGCATCACCGCACGTAGTTGAGCAAGGTATGTGCACGACAAGACCTTGACGTAATTCCAGGTCAGGGCAGACGCAGGCAGGGCTGATGCAAGTTCGGGGCCCGGCTTGATGCAAAAGTTTGCCGTACGTGTGCGGGGCCGTGAAGTTTGCGTGGGGCTCCGACACCGGCAGGTAGTAGGACAGCAGTACAGAAATTAGGAAGCAGAGGAAAGGGAGGGCCGAGCACCGTTGGATCGCCCGCCACCAGGACGGAAACTCGAGTTCTGAGGGGTGGACACCGCAGTCTCCATCGAACGTGAGGTGGTCTCCGGTCACGCTTATGCGATCCTCGCACCGCAAGCCGCGAATGGTGGCAGGTGCGGAAAAGGCAAGCCGACGAACCTGTCGGTAGATGGTGTTGTAAACCCGTAACCCTGGGCCCCGGCGCTTCCGTGCCGGGGCCCTCGTCATGGAGAGGTGTATGGATGGCCCAACCCGACGACATGCTCGACGACGAGAACTATCCCGCCTACACGATGGGCCGCGCCGCGGAGATCACCGGCGCCTCGCAGGACTTCCTGCGCCGGCTCGACGAGGCGAAACTGATCTTCCCGTTCCGCTCCGCCGGCGGGCATCGGCGTTACTCCCGGTACCAGTTGCGCCTCGCCGCGCGGGCTCGGGAGATGGTCGGCCAGGGCATCGCTCTCGAAGCCGCCTGCCGGATCATCATCCTTGAGGATCAACTCGAACAGGCCCTCCAACACCAACACCAGCACCAGCACCAACGGCACACGGACGCTGCCTGACCTCGGTCCTTCTCCACCGTGAGAGGGACCGTTTCTCGTACCCGGGTCCCTCCTCGGCCGGGTGACTTCGGGGGCTCTGAGGCTTCCGGGGGGTATTGGCGAGGCCATGGGCATGATGACTGGCTGCTGGTGGCGTCGCGGTGCCGCCGCCCTTGTGCTGACCCTGCCGTTGTCGGCGGTGGCCGGATGTGATCAGCGGTCCTCGATCGCGGCCGAGCCCGCCGGGGGTTTCGCGGCCGGGCCGGACCCGAGCGGTCGTCAGGCCTGCGCGGAGTTCGAGTCGGGCTGGCGGCGGGCCACCGACACGCCGGCGCGGTTGCAGCTGGCCGACCGGGTGGAGCGGTGGGCGCGGCGCAGCGACAGCGCGGCGATATCGGCGAGTGCCACGGCGATGGGACGCAGCGCCGACGGCGGCGACCAGGCGTGGCGCACCGCGACGGCGGACCTGCTGCAAACCTGCCGCCAGTCGGGAACCAGCACCCGCGAGCCGGGAAGCAGCACCCACCGGCCGGGAGACGGCACCGCGCGCCCCAGACTTCCGGTCACCGGTTGAGGCCCACCCCCGCGGCCTGTTCGAGCAATGGTCGAGTCCGACCTGGGTAGGGCTGTGCGGAAGCGAAGCGCGTCAGGCGTTGAGGTAGGTCAGGACCGCACGGACCCGCCGGTGTGCGTCGTCCGCGGGTGGGAGGTCGAGTTTGGCGAAGATGTTGGTGATGTGCTTCTCGACAGAGACCGGGGCCAGGACCAGCGCCGCGCAGATGGCCGAGTTGGACAGACCCTGCGCCATCAGTCCGAGCACCTCCCGCTCGCGTGGCGTGAGGCCGCCGATCCCGTGATTGCGACTGTTACGGGTGAACAACTGCCGCACCACCTCGGGGTCCATGACGGTGCCGCCGGCGGCAACCCGTTCGACGGCGTCGAGGAAGTCGTCGAGGGCTGTCACGCGGTCCTTGAGCAGGTAGCCGACGCTGCCCCCGCCGTCGGCGAGCAACTCCGCGGCATAGGCGCGTTCGACGTACTGCGAGACGATGAGCACCCTGGTGGACGGGTCGGCGGCACGCAGGTGCAGCGCGGCCCGCAGGCCCTCGTCGCGGAAACCCGGCGGCAGCCGTACGTCGACGATCGACAGGTCGGGCCGGTGCTCGGTGACCGCGGCGATCAACGCGTCCGCGGAGTCGACGGCGGCGACGACGGTGTGACCGGTATCGGTCAGCAGCCGCACCATGCCTTCACGCAGCAGGAGCAGGTCTTCGGCGATCACGATGCGCATGGCAGCTCCGTATGCAGGACGGTCGGCCCGCCGGCCGGACTGGTGAGGGTGAGCCGGCCGTCGAGGGCCTCGACCCGGCGGCGTAAACCGTCGATGCCCGAGCCGGCCGGGTCGGCGCCGCCCCGGCCGTCGTCGGTGAGTGTGACTCGGACGCTGCCACCCGCGCGGACGATGTCGACGACACACGTGGTGGCGTCGGCATGCTTGCCGGCGTTGGCGAGGCCCTCAGCCACGACGAAGTACGCCGCCGACTCGACCGCGGCGGGGTAGCGCGCGTCCGGGTCACCGTTGAGCTCGACGGTGAGCGCGCTGTCCCCGGCCAGGGCGGCGAGCGCGGCGTACAGTCCGCGGTCGGTGAGGATCGGCGGGTGGATTCCCCGAACCAGGCGGCGCAGTTCGGCGAGCGCGTCGTCGAGTTGCCGGCGGGCCGACTCGACGTCGTCGCGGGCGTTGCTGCCGTCGCCGGTGCGTAGCTTGCGCGCGGCCAGGGCGAGCGTCATGCCGGCGGCGACGATCCGGGCCTGCGCCCCGTCGTGCAGGTCGCGCTCGATGCGGCGAAGTTCGGCGGCCTGCGCGTCGACTACCCGCTCCCTGGTCCTGGACAGCCGTACCGTCTGCTCGACCAGCCGGCTGTGTTCGCCCGGTGCGAGCAGGGCTCCGGCCAGCCGGGTCTGGCCAGTGGCGAGCCGGCGTAACACCCAGGCGACCACCGGCGCGAGCGCGAGCCCGATCGCTATCAGGCCGAACCGGCCCGGCACGGTCGTCATCAGCGGCCGGACCGGGAACGGCGCGTGCGGGTTGGGTACCGCCCACGCCCATGCGGGGGCGGTGATCGCGCCGAGGTCGACGACGGTGACGACGATCGCTGTGATGCCACCGGCCAGGCCGAGCGGGAACATGAGCACCAGCCATGCCAGGTCCCGCCAGGTGGCCGGCTGTGCGGCGATCGCGGTGACCCGGCGACCCGGTGCATCGGCCGGTACGGGCACGTACGGCGACGGGATCGGCGTTCCGGTCACCCAGCCGGCACGCCGGCGTTCGGCACCGGCGAACGTCCGGGTCACCCAGGCGGCCCCCAGAAAGGCGGGGCCGCCGAGATGGGTGAGCGCGAGCAGGGTGACGGAGACGGTGGCGGCGAGGCTCCACAGCAGCCCGGCGAGACCGACGACCGGACCGGTGACGAGATAGGCCAGTGCCCGCAGCGTCACCATGATCCGCTTCATCGTGGGGAATGCTAGCCGCGCCGGTCGCAGGCTCGGCGTCAACCGGTCCGTCACTGGTCAGATTTCCACGGCGAGGCCACGACGGCGTACCAGCAGCCGGGCCGGCAGCGTGCCGGCGACCAGACCGAGCGCCGCCACGCTGCCGGCCATCGCCACATATGTGCCCGGGTCCACGACGAGCCGCAGGATCCCGTCCTGTGCCGTGCTGAACGCGCCCACGACGACACCCGTGACCGCGGCGCCGAGCAGCAACCCGGTCCCGACCGTGATCACTGCCTCCCGGGCGGCGAGCCGGTGCAGTTGCCCACTTGTCGCGCCGGCCAGCCGCAGGTCGGCGTACTCGCGGCGGCGGCCGGAGGTGGCGATGGCGAACGTGTTCACCACGGCGATCGCGGTGAAGCCGAGCGAGATGGCCACCATCAGCTCCCAGGCTCCCTGCTGGTTCGACGCGTCACCGGCGGCGGCAGCGGCCGTGGCCGGCGCGACCCGAAGCGCCGGCCAGTCCGCGTGGATGCGGTCCGCGACGTCACCGGTGTACCGCAGCGCCACCGTGCCGACGAGGCCTCTCGGGTCGTGCGCGGCGACAAGAGCAGCGGGGAGCACGAGGTCGCCGAAGCCGCGAGCCCGCTCGTACACCGCTGTGAACCGGAGCTTCGCCTGATGCCCGTCGGCCAGCCACAGCGGGACCTCGTCGCCCAGCCGCCAGCCGTACTGCTCGGCCACGTAGGCGCCGGCAGCGAACGTGCCCGTGCTGCCGAGCACTCCGTCGGACACGGCCAGGTCGAGCGCGGGATCGGTGCCGCTGGTGAGCAGGCCCTGCGCCGCATAATCCTCCGGCTTGCCGCCCTGCACGACGATCACCCGGGTCGGCAGCGTCGCGGCGGCACCCGTCACGCCCGGCAGTGCGGCGATCCGCTGTGCGGTGGCCAGCGGCATCCCGCCGTCCGCGGTCACCTGCGCTGTCGCCGGTGCCGTACGGGCCACCTGCTCATCACCGGTCAGCTCGGTCAGCAGGGAGCTGTTGAGCAGCATCGTGGCGTTGACGGCGAACATCAGCACCAGCGGCACGGCGACCGCTGCCACCCGCCGGCTCTCCGTCCGGGTGATCAGCCCGGCCAGCCCGAACGGCCGGGAGATCAGCGTGGTCAGCAGCCGGGTCAGCGCCGGGCCGACCGCCGCGATCGCGCACAGCAGCAGCGCGGAGGACACGAAGCTCATGCCCATACCGAGAGGCCCGTCCAACGGTACGAAGATGAGTAGCCCGGCCGCGCCCGCCGCCGTCACCAGCGCGATGACCGTACGGACCGCGATGCCCCCGCCAGGCGCCGCGGCGGTCTCAGCGAGCGCCTGGGCCGGCGCGATCCGGACCGCCCTGCGTCCGGCGATCCGCGCCGCGACGAACGTGACCAGCAACCCGGCCAGCCCGGCCAGCAGCAGTACCGGCACGTTGAGCGCCACGGTGAACTGGGCCGGCACCGCGCCGAGGGTCTGGAACCGGGCGGCCACCAGCTCGGCGAAGACCACGCCCAGCGGGGCGGCCGGCACCGCGGCGACGGCGGCGAGCACAACGCTCTCCAGGCCGAGCAGGCGACGCAGCCGGCCCGGGGTCGCACCGATCGTCCGGAGCAGCGCCAGCTCACGCAACCGCTGCCGCACGCTGAGCGTGACCGTGCCGGTCAGCACGAACACCGCGGCGAACGAGGTGATGCCGATGACGAATCCGAAGATCGAGATCGGCCCGATGTAGTCCGGCAGCGCACCGGGCAGGTCGGCCCGCACCCGGTCGGCGCCGGCGTGCACGGCCGCGCCACCAGAACGCTCGCGGACCGCCGTGACCAGCGCCGTGATATCGGCACCGGGTGCTGTCACGAGGCCCACGGCGGTCGGACCGCCGAGACCCGAGACGGCAGGCACCTCGTCGTCGCCCAGGAACAACGCACCCTGGGCCGGCAGCCCGGAACGGCCGGGTGGGGCCGCGACGCCGCTCACCCGTACCTGATGTGTGCCTGTCCGAGTCGTGAGGACCAGCGCCTCACCGACGTCGAGCCCAGCACGAGTGGCCAGGTCCGCGTCCACCACGACCTCGCCGCGGCCCGGCTCACGACCATCGTCCAGGGAGTACGGCGTGAGCGCCGCCGACGACCAGCCGTGCCCGATCACCGGCGCGTCGTCCGCGGCGCGCACGGGCCGTCCCGTGGCGTCGGTGACCTGAACGGCGAACGCCGCGTCCGCGATCACCAGGGTGACACCGGGAAGCGTGCGCAGGCGGCCGGCGAGGTCGGCCGGCAGCGTTCCCGCGCCGCTGAGCCGCTCCGTCTTGACCTTCCGTTTGACCTTGTCCTTGCCGTCCTTCTTGTCCTTGACGGTGACCGTCTCCACGGTCACCTCGCGCTCGCCGGAGACGACGACGGCGGCTGCGGCGAACCGGTCCGCCGGCGGTTTCGCGGTGAGCACCGAGTACAGCAGCAGACCTCCGCCGCCCAGCAGCGCGATCGCGAGCAGCGAGGCGAGGAAAGTGCCGGCGTACGCACCGCGGTGCCGGCGCAGCGTGCCCAGGGCCAGGCGCATCATCGGGCGCTCACCGCCATCATCTGCGCCGCGACCTTCTCCGCCGACGGCGACGACAGCTCGCTGACGACCCGGCCGTCGGCCAGGAACACGACCCGGTCGGCCCACGCGGCTGCCGCGGGGTCGTGGGTCACCATGACGATGGTGGTACCGAGGTCGTCGACGGCCTCCCGCAGCAGTCCGAGCACCTCGCGGCCGGTGGAGAGGTCGAGGGCACCGGTCGGTTCGTCCGCGAAGATGACCTCCGGGCGGGCGGCCAGCGCTCGGGCGAGAGCGACCCGCTGCCGCTGACCGCCGGAGAGCCGGCCGGGGTGATCGTTCTCCCGCGCGGTCAGCCCGACCCGGCGCATCACCTCCCGCGCCCAGGCCTTGTCCGGCCGGACCCCGGCGAGCCGCTGCGGCAGGAGCACGTTGTGCCAGACCGACAGCGATTCGAGCAGGTTGTACGACTGGAACACGAACCCGACCCGTCGGCGCCGCGCCTCGGTCAGCCGCGGCTCACGCAGCCCGGTGATCTCCTGACCGGCAAGCATCACCCGTCCGCTGTCCGGCCGGTCCAGCCCCGCCGCGCACTGGAGCAGTGTCGATTTTCCCGAGCCGGAGGGGCCCATCACCGCGTTGAAGGAGCCCGCCCCGAACGCCACCGACACCGAGTCGAGCGCTCGCACGCCGGCGCCCGGATATGTCTTCACCAGGTCGATCACGTCGACCACCGCTGCATTTCCCATGAGGACCAGCGTTGTGGATCACGCCTCGCCGGAACACACGGTGAGCCATGGTCTCCAGGGGTAGGGCAGGCCCTACCCCTGGGCGAGGCGGCCGGTGCCGGATCACGCCGGAGCCCTCGTCATGGGAGGGATGTCTATGCCCCGAGCCGACATGTTCGGTGACGATGACTACCCCGCCTACACGACGGGCCGCGCCGCGGAGATCACCGGCGCATCGCGCGGGAACCCGGATCAGCTCAGGAGATGGGCGGCTTTCTCGATGATCGCTGACGCGGTGAACGGCTTTTCGATGAGGTGTACGTCGCGGTCGAGAGTGCCTTTTGCCGCGAGGACGGGGCGGGCGTAACCGGAGATGTACAGGACTCTGAGCTCAGGCCTGATGCGGCGCACCGCGTCAGCGACCTCGTTGCCGCGCATTTTCGGCATCACGACATCGGTGACGAGCAGATGTATGTCGCCGTCGTGGTCCGCGGCAAGGGCAAGCGCTTCCGCGCCGTCAGCAGCGGTGACCACGTGATAGCCGTGGCGCGTGAAGATTCGTTCCAGGACCTCGCGGAGTGCCGGCTCGTCCTCCACGACAAGAACGGTCTGCCCGGTGCTGATGTGATCGAACCGGGGGGCCTGCGCAACGGGTTCAGCGATCTCGTCGGTGACCGGCAGCATGATCGTGAACGTCGTACCGAAACCCGGCTGTGAATCGATGGTGATCACGCCGCCGGCCTTGGTCACGATGCCGTGCACGGTGGCCAGCCCGAGGCCGGTTCCGGCGCCGTCACGCTTGGTCGTGTAGAACGGTTCGAAGACGCGTTCGATGACGTCGGCCGTCATTCCGGTGCCGGTGTCGCCGACCCTCAAGCGAACATAACGGCCCTGTTGCAGGAGCGATCCGTCCGGAATGGGTTCGGCATCGATACGGACGTTCGCGGTGTCGATGCTCAGCGTCCCGCCGCCCTTCATGGCGTCGCGTGCGTTGACTGCCAGGTTGACCAGAACCTGTTCGATCTGGCCGGCGTCGGCGAGCACCGACCACAGGCCGGCTTCCAGGTCGGTGTGCAGAACGACATCCTCGCTGATGGTCCGGTCGAGCAGATGCGTGATGTCGGTGACCACGTCATTCAGATCGAGCACTCGTGGTTTGATCACCTCGCGCCGGGCGAAGGCCAGCAGCTGGTGGGTCAGAGTGGCGGCGCGTTCGGCCGCACGCTGAATCTGCCCGACGTCGCGTCCCGCCTCCGCGAGCGATGTGGGTGGCGGGACGGTGGCAAGCTCCTCGGCGACGAAGCTGGCGTAGTTCAGAATCACCGCGAGAAGGTTGTTGAAATCGTGAGCCACTCCGCCGGCGAGTTGTCCCAGCACCTCCAAGCGCTGACTCTGGTGGAGCCTGGCCTCCAGATCATGCTTCACGCGCCGGGTCGAGTCCTGCTCGCCGTCCACCCGCGCCTGGAAACGGTTCGCGGCGTCCTCGGCTTGCCGGCGTTCCCTGTCCACCAGCCCCTCGAACCGTTCCTGGGCGCGCCGGGCCTGGTCAAGTGACTCGTGGACGTAGGTCTCGAAGCGTTCCTCCGCGTTGTGTGCATCAGTCCGCTGCTCGTCGACCCTCGCCTCGAAACTGTCATGCGCCTGCTGCAGTTCCGCGTCCACCCGGTATGACGAGGGCGGGGCACCCGGCGTGCGAACCCGGGCTCGCACGCGGTCAGCGGCATCCTGATTCGTCGCCCTCTCGCGGTCGACGCCGGCCTCGAAACGTTCGCGCGCCTGATCGGCCTGCTCCCGTGTCTCGTCCACGTGAACGTCGAATTGGTCCGAGGCGTAAGCGGCTTCGTCCCGCAGGCACTCCATGCGAATCTCGAAGCGGTCGCGGGCTTCGTCCAACTCGCTGAACCAGCGGGTCGCGTTGATCGCGCCGATCACCGTTCCATCCTGGTCGACGAAGGGTGAGATCGTCGACAACACCGTGATGACGGCACCGTCCTGGCGGACTCGACGGGTGCGATGGCGCTCGACCTCCTCGCCGGCCATGATGCAGCGCAGGATGGCCGCCTCATCCCGCCGCAGCTCAGGCGGGATGATCACTTCCCAATTGCGGTTCAGGACCTCCACGGGTGAGTAGCCGTAGAGATCGGTCGCAGCCGGGCTCCAGCTACGGATCATGCCGTTTCCGTCGAGTCCGACGATCGCATCATGCGACGGCTCCACGCTGACAGCGGGCCGTGTCTGCGTGCCGCTCGCCGCCAGCCCTCCCGTATCACTCGCCATATCATCCACCGCCCCCGCTAGGCAGATCGCTCGTGGAACGAAGCGGTCGACGCCCCCAGGCGCGACACGCGGGTAGGTCACCCAGAGCGTTGTTCGACGCTACTGCGATCACCGTACAACCTTCGCTTAATGGACAGGTCAAAGCTGCGAATGCTGTTCCCGTGCGACCTCGGGCCTCTTGGTGAACAGCGCCGGAGAGTTGGTACCGATGGCGGGGGCGAGCGGTGGGAGCGGTCAGTGCCGGTCAGTGCCGGTGGAAGTCATCGCGAATCCATCCCGTCGGCAGGTGCGCCGGAGGGCGGTGTGCAGTGCCGCAGCACGCTCCATCCGAGCATCCCGTCGACCTCGGTGAGTCTGTCACCGACGGTGACGCCTCGCTCGGTGATGTGGCAGGTGTGGATGCCGTTGTCATGGCTGCTGTTGCGCATCTTCAGGACGTTGAGGAGCCGGCCTATCTCGGCGCAGTGTTCGGCGTAGCGGATCTGGATCACGTTGTGGAACAGGAACATGAGCCCGACCAAGGGCTCTTCCATCGGCCCGAAGGTTCTTGTCTCGCTGGACACCCACAGCGAGGAGCCGGCGGCACGGACGACACCGAGAAGACTGCGCAGGTAGGCGGGGAACCGCTCAGCCTCGCGGGCGGCATGAGCCATTTCGGCCAGACTGTCGATCACAATCCGATTGGTCCTGCCCTCGGCGAGCCGGTGACGGATCACTGCCGCCACGACGTCGAGCTCCAGCCTGCCGACCGGCACATGCGAGATCACCAATTGGCCGCTGTCGCGGGCGGCTGCGAAGTCCCAGCCGAAATTGCCGGCCATGTCGACCAACTGATCGACAGTGTCCTGGAAGGTGATGAACAGGCAACGCTCTCCGCGGGCCAGGCCCTCGGCGAGGAAGTTGAGGCAGCCGATGGTCTTACCCACGCCGGAGGGCCCGAGGACCAGGGTGGCGTCGGCGTGCGGTATCCCGCCGCCCATCAACGCGTCCAGGCCGGGGAGCCCGGACGGAACCAGCCCGCCGTTCGGCGGCACGTCATCGGGCAGAAACGATTCGACTCGTGGATACACCTCGAAGCCGTTAGCAGTGATCTGCACCGTGTGTGCGCCGCTGAGATGTGTGGTGCCACGCATCTTGACCACCCGCAGGGTGCGCCGGTCGACGGGCTCGCGGGACTGCTGCGACAGATGCACGATCCCGTCGGCCACGGCGAACTCGACCCCCGTCTGCATCTCCTCGGCGGTGTACTCGCCCAGGAGCAGCAGCACGGCACCGCTATGTGCCACCCGGCTCGTCAGGTCGTAGAGCGCCATCCGCAGAGTGCCGCCATCGACGAAGTCCCGCAGCATCTTGGTGCTGTCGATGACGATGAGGACCGGTTCGTCATCGAGGGATTTACGGACCACCTCGTCGATCATCGGCGCGAGGAGGTCGACGGCGGTATCGCGCAGCAGGTCACCCAGGTGCACGTATTCAACCCTGGATCCCAGCGCTCCGGGCTCGAAGAACGGGAACCCGCGCAGGTGCTCGACAAGTTTGGAGTGGGGTTCCGAAAGGGTCGTGTAGTAGACGGCCTTGTGCTCGGCGGTGGCCTTGGCGAAACAGATCTGTTGCGCGAGGATCGTCTTGCCCGACCCGGGTGGCCCGGCAAGAACCACCGTCGACCCCGGTAGCAGGCCACCACCGAGGATCATGTCCAGGTCCGCCAGCCCGGTCGACAGTCGTTTCACCGCCCCTCACGTCCCTTCCGGAGCAGGCCTTCGGCCAGCATGAGCAGTTCGGCACGCTGATAGGGCTTGGCCAGAGCGGCATCGGCGTCAACCGCCAGCTGCCAGTCCCCGCTGACCGCCAGGATCGGAATGGCAGCGGTCGCGGGGTCGGCGTGCAGCCGGCGAATGAGTTCGACGCCGCCCATCACCGGCATCATCATGTCGGTCACGACCAGATCCGGGGGCGACTCGTCAACCGAGGTCAGAGCTGCGGCACCGTCACCGGCCTCAACGACGTCGTGCCCTGCCCGGATGAGAATGCGCCGCAGTATGAACCGGAGATCCGGCTCATCATCGACCACCAGAATCCTGCCCACCGAAGCCCATCCACTCGCCAGGGCAAAGCCTCCACGGACTTCCCCCAACCAGAATAAACTCTATGAAAAATTACAAATGGGAAACTGCTTCCTTGGTCCCGGCTGCGCAGGCCCAGGTGAACTCTTCGGCGGGGCGGGTCACCTCCCTTCGCCATTCCCCATGAGGAATTGTCATGCGCTACAACCGTTCCTTCATCATCGCGGCAGCTCCCGCCGTTACCGCTCCGCTCGCGGCTTGCAGCAGGGGCGAGGCCATGGCCACCGCGCCGGCGGCGGCTGAATTACCATCTGCGTATCGCGGAAGTCGCGCTTCGGGGCCGGTAGCGAGACGGCCGGTCTCGAACAGCACAAGGAGACATCGATGACCGACCCCACCGCGGACGACGGATCGGAAGCGGAAACCGAGGAGTCGCCGGAGCCCTTCGCCAACCGGGCGGCGCGCCGGGCGAAGGGTAAGACGAAGGGCAAGCCTGCTCTCGGCACCACGGGGCAGCAGCACGGACGTTCCAGCAACGTGCAGAGCCCCCGCCAGTACGGGAACCGGCGAAGCGGCTGACCGGTTCGACGATCACGACCCCGTGGGTGCAGCCCGCGGGGTCGTGATCGTTTCCAGCTGCACGAATACGCCGGTGAAAACATCCAAGGGGACGCGGTGGTGAACATCAGGAGCGGGGGACCGCTGTCACGACGACGTTGTCGCGGTAGTGCCTGGTCTCGGGGTCGAACGGCCCTCCGCAGGTGATCAGCGTGAGCTGGACGGCGCCGTCACGGGCGAAGTACCGCTCCACCGGGATCGCCGTCTTGCGGAACCGTTCCCGGGCCACCACCTCGAACGCTCGGCTCTGCCCGCCGGGACCGGTCAGCGTCACCTCGTCGCCGGCCTCCAGCGAGCCGAGCCGGAAGAACGCGCCCTTGCCCTCGTCGGCGCTGTCCACGTGCCCGGCGATGACGATCGAGCCGGCCGAGGCGGTGTAGCCGGGCCCGAACCGGTACCAGCCGACCCGGTCGACGCTCGGCGGGACGGCGAAGTCACCGGTGGCCGGGTCGATGCCGACCGCGTCGACGGCCGCGTCCAGGTCGAGCCCGGGGATGCGCAGCTTCACCGGTGCGCTGTCGCCGTCCTCCTCCGCCGGGGGCCGGCCGTCGGTGACAGGTATGCGGGCCGGGGCGGGCGCCGAGGAGGCCGGCGTGGTCACCGGCGGCGCACCGAAGTCGCCGGCGGGCTGCGACCGGCAGGCGACAACCGTGGAGGTCGTGGTCAGGGCGACACCGAGGACGACGACGAGCAGGGCACGCCCCGGCTTACGCCGGGGCGTGCCACCGCGAGAACGGATGCTCATCGACGCGCGGTTGCCAGCCGGGTGAGGCCGAACAGGGCGAGCAGGATGCCGATCGCGCCCACGCCGTACCAGCCGGGTGCGACGGCCCGGTCGGCCTGGCCGCCGTTGCCGCTGGGCACGCTGCCCGGAGCGGAGTGCAGCCCGTTGATGGTCTGCGCCACGATGTCGAGGGTCTTCTCCTCGGCCGAGCCCACCGCGTACACGATGGTGGCGGTGCCCTCCTTCAGGTTGAGGTCGGCAGGGCCGAGCACCCGGGTGTCGGTACCCGCCAGCACCACGTCGGCGGCGACGGTTCCGGCGTCCACGTCCGCCTTGGCTTCTTTGGGGTTGGTCAGGCCCTCGAAGACGGGCTCTCCGCCGGCGCGGACGTCGACCGCCGGTGCGGCGGCGGTGTGCCGCACGATCAGCCGGGCCTTGCCCGCGGCGAGCTTGGTGGTGTCGTTGGCGAACGGCGTGATCACGGGCTTGCCGTCCTCGCCCAGGTGCGCCACCAGGCTCAGGTTCGCGTCGCCCGGCACCTCGGCGTTGTCGACTTTCAGCAGCGCGTCGCCGATGGCGTCGCCGGGCTTGGTGAGCGCCAGGTCGTACTGGCCGGCCGGCAGGCTCAGCGGGCCGGCGATCTTGCCGGGCTCGAAGTCGCTGAGGGTCTTCTCCCCGTTGACATAGACGTCGACCGGCTGGCCGGGAATGCCGTGCACCACTGTCACCTGCGAGTTCGCCTTCGCATAGGCGGGTGACGTGGCGAGCGCGCCGGTGGTGCCGAGGGCGATCAGGGTGATCGCGCCGACCGCGGCCGCGCGGTGAAGGTGCAGGATGCGCATCGAATCTCCTCGGAGGGTGTCGGTGTGCACGGTCCTTCGACAGGGCTCCGGGAAATGGATGCGGCATCGGATGTGAGCAATGTCCTGCATCCATAACGAGGGCCTTGGACGAATAACCGAGATGGCCCCGAACAGCCGGGAAAAACTTCCAGAATTGGCTGCATCCATCGCGTCCGTTCCGGGCGAAGTACGGGTTGGTGGCAGCGGAGCCACCATCCCTTCACCGGAAAGGACGTCCGAAGATGAGGTTCACCCGAGTCGCCGCCGTGGCCACCGCCGCCATCGTCGCCTCCGCCCTCACCGCCGCGCCGGCCGCCGCGCACGGTAAGAAGCCGTTGAAGACCAAGTCGCTGGCCGCGGTGCTGACCGCGGACAAGAGCGGCTTCGACCGCAACGGTCACGACTTCGACATCCTGACCGCGGCGGTGCAGGCCGTGCTGAAGGCCAAGCCGTCCAGCCCGGTCGGTGTGCTCGCCGACGGCAAGACCGCGCTCACCGCGTTCATCCCGAACGACCTCGCGTTCCGCAGGCTGGTCGCGGACATCCAGCACACCAAGCGGCTGCCGGGTGAGAAGAAGGCGTTCACGGCGGTGGCCGGCCTCGGCATCGACACCGTCGAGTCGGTCCTGCTCTACCACGTCGTGCCGGGCGCCACCATCACCAAGAAGGCGGCGCTGAAGTCCGACAACGCGAAACTGGCGACGGCCGCCGGATCGAAGATCAAGGTCAATGTGTACGGCCCGCGCTGGCACAAGCGGATCTCGGTGATCGACGCCGACCGCAGCGACCGCAACCCGCGCATCAACCGGTTCGACATCAACAAGGGCAACCGCCAGATCGCGCACGGCATCGACCGCGTTCTGCGCCCGATCAACCTCCCCTGATCAACTGTCCGCTGGAGAATGGCCGTGGCCCGCGTATCTGCGGGTCACGGCCACTCTGTCTGCACATGGTCGCCGAGCACTCCGCGCGAATGGCGCAACGCTGTCCGGGGAGCGTGCATGAACAGGGCTTCGGCAGGGCAGTCACGCGGTGACGGTCCGGCCGGGTGGCTCCCGGCGGGCGACCGCGGCCTGCATCGGGAGTACACATGGCATGGACACGGACGGTTCGGGAACGCGCCCGGGCCAGGCTGACTGAGGCGGCCAGCCGCAACGCGCCGCCGCCGTTCACCGCCGGGCCGGACCTGGGGAACGGTACGCCGCCGGTCGTGGTGGTCGGCCCCCGGCAGGACAGTGAGGTTCTGCCCCTGGCAGTGCGTACGGCCGGTGCGTGGGCATGGCGCTTCATCCTGTTCGTGGTCGCCGCCTACCTGTTCCTGCGGGTCGTCGGCCTGCTCCGGGTGGTGATCATCCCGGTGCTGGTGGCGGTGCTGCTCGCCGCGCTGTTCCAGCCCGCCTGCGCTGCCCTGATGCGCCGCGGCGTGAACCGCTCGCTCTCCGCCGGGATGGTCCTGGTCGCCGCGCTGGTACTGGTCTTCGGCGGCCTCGGTCTGATCATCCGGACCTTCATCAGTGAGCTCGACAACCTCTCGGCGCAGGTCGGCGACGGTCTTCAGGAGATTCAGACCTGGCTCGCGCAGAGCCCGCTGCACGTTACCGACCGGCAGCTCGACCAGTACGTCGACCAGGCCCGGGCGGCCATCACCGAGAACCAGGGCGCGGTGACCTCCGGTGCGCTGAGCACCGCGACGACCGTCGGTGAGCTGCTCACCGGGTTCTTCCTGGTGCTGTTCACGCTCTTCTTCTTCCTCCGCGACGGCGGCCCGATCTGGTCGTTCCTGTGCCGGCTGCTGCCCCGTGAGGCGCGGCTGCCCACCGCGCGCGCCGGCCACTACGCATGGCACACGCTGGTCTCCTACGTGCACGCCACAGTGCTTGTGGCCTTCGTCGACGCGCTCGGTATCGGGATCGGCCTGGTCATCCTGGGCATACCACTGGCGTTGCCGCTGGCTGCCCTGGTCTTCCTCGGCGCCTTCATCCCGGTGATCGGTGCCACCGTCGCCGGCGCGGCCGCCATCCTGGTGGCCCTGGTCACCAACGGGCCGGTGAGCGCGCTGATCGTGCTGGCCATCGTGATCGGCGTGCAGCAGCTCGAGGGACACGTCCTGCAGCCGCTGATCATGGGCCGGGCGGTGGCGCTGCACCCGCTCGCCGTGATCCTGGCGATCGCGGCCGGCATCGTGCTGGCCGGCATCGTCGGCGGCCTGATCGCGGTGCCGCTGCTGGCCGTCGCGAACACCGCGATCCGCTATCTGCTCGACCACCCCGAGGGTGAGCCCACGCCGGATCGGCAGCCGCCCGGCACCGAGCCGACCGATGACGATCAGGCCGAGGTGGAGGACCGGGTGGAGGACGCGCAGCGCGAGGCCGACCCGGCGAACCCGCCGCCGGTCAGTACCTCGGTGCGACCCTCCGCAGGATGAAGCGGGGATGAACTGAGGTTCCGGAACCCCGGCGGCCCGCCGGGGTGACGTGGATCACAGCTGCTCAAACCGCTGCACGCTGACCTGGGACATCGAATGATCCGACTGCCTTAAGTGCATGTTCATCGATGTCTTTGTGCCACCGCGGCGCTCCGATGACGGGGTTGCGAGCCGGACCGTCCACCGTGGATGATCAGCCCGCTTGTGATCCATTGAGTCGATCGGGGGAACGAGAAATGGGCATGAAGATCAAAGTACGAGGGGTGACCGTCGGCGCTCTGGCGGCGGCCGCTGTGGTGTCCACACTCGCCATGGGGCAGCCGGCCATGGCCGCCGACGCGTACATCTACCGCGGTGACCTGGCGCCGTGTCCCAGCGGCTACACCTGCCTGCACGACGACAGCGAGCAGCAGTTCGCCGGCGTGGGTTTCTACAACGACACGTGGAACTTCGCCACGATCCCGTCGGCGTACCGCTTCATCAACAACACCGCCACCTCCGGTAAGAACAGCACGAGCGGCAGCAACGTCACCAAGCTCTACGACGTGGCGGGCGGCTCGGGCGCTGCGCGGTGCATGCGCGCGGGTGCGCAGTACGCGCAGTTCAACAGCGCCATCAACAACAAGGCCTCGGCGCTCGTCTGGGCGTCCAGCTGCGGATCAGTCACAGCGATGTGAGCCGTGACGCCGTGCCGCGCACGTCGCGGCACGGCGTGGTTCCCAACGGACCTGATGGCCGGGTGACGCGCTCGCGACGGATCTGATCGCCGGGTGATGCGTTCACTGCGGAGTGGATGGCAGGAATAGATGATCTTGCAAAAGAACCGGTAATGCGCAAAAAACGGGGATATGTGCTGGCCGGCGGGCTTGCGCTCGCCATCGTGGCGACCTCGGTGGCCTTCGCCCTGACGAGCGGAGGTGACGAGGAGACGCCGCCGCGGCAGCTCGAGCTGGCCGGTGCGCCGGGCCCGGGCGTCGGTGACGAGGCGATGCTCGGCTGGGCCGAGACAGTCCTGGCCGGTCAATGCATGGTGGCGCGCGACTTTCCGTTCGCGGTCGCGGCGCCGGAGGGCGCCGAGGCCACGCCACAGGAGCGGCTGGCCGAGATGTACGGCACCACTGACGTCGCCGTCGCGCGGGAGCGGGGATACGGCATCGGCCCGCGCTTTCGCCGGCCACAGCCACAGGCGGACGACGCGAACCGCCGATACATAACGGCCATGACACCCGAGGAGAACCGCACCTACTCGCTCGCCTACTTCGGCGACGACAAGGACATGGTCCGGGTGGAGGACGCCGCCACGGGAACCGTCCAGTACAGCGCGACCGGCTGCCTGGCCGATGCCCGCCGCTACCTCTACGGCGACCTTCAGCAGTGGGCGAGCCTCGACACGTGGGCCCTGTCGCTCGACAACCGGGCCTACGCGACAGTCACCGCGTCCGCCGACTACCGCCGCCGCCTGGCCACCTGGCAGAAGTGCATGGACCGGGCGGGAGTGCCGGCGCAGAGCCCGGCCGCCTCCCGCGAGCGGATCGCCGGGCTGGTCCGCGAACAGGGCGCGGAACAGGCGGAGACGACGGCGGCCGTGGCCGAAGCCGGGTGCAACGGCAGCTCCGGACTGACGTCCGCGAGCATCACCGCGCATCGCGCCGAACTCGATCGGGTGCTCGCCGCCGAGAAGGCGAACTACACCGGTTACCGCGAGATGCGCCGCACCGCGCTCGCCAAGGCGAAGAGCCTGCAGTCCGACCCCTACCGCCGCCCGTAACAGCAGGGGCGGCACGGCGGCACACCACTGAAGAACGGAACCATCATGTCTACTCGTCCTCGCCACTTCGGCCTGGTAACCGCCGGGCTGTTGCTGACCCTGGCCGCGTGCTCCGGCGGCGACAACCCGGGCGCCGCGGGAGCCACCGGCGACACCCCGGCCGCCGGGGCTGCCAGCGGTGCCGCGACCGGTGCGGCTCAGCCGGCCGGGCAGGGGCCGGCGGCGGTCCTCAACGAGGCGATCGCAATCGACCCCAAGGTGCGCGACGTGGTCAAACGCCTGAGCGAGGAGTGCCTGCGCGGACAGGGCGTGACCGAGATACCGCCTCGCAAGCCGGAGAAGAGCTTCGGCTCACCGGCCGTGCAGTTCTCGCCGACCGAGGAGGAAGCCAAGGAGGTCGGGTACGGCTACTCGGAAACCTCCGGGGAGGACGAGGAGGACGAGTTCACCTTCTCCTCGCCGGCCGCCGAGCAGCGCTACATCAAGGCGCTGAGCGGCGACGGCGGCGAGGAGCTCGGCGGGTGCACCAAGGAGGCACGCGTCAAGGTCTACGGCGCGGTGTCCGGGCCCCGGAGCCCGGTGACGGAGATCGGCGAGTCGGCGCAGCGGGCGTACGGAAGCGATCGTGACGTGAAGGCCAAGCTCAAGTCCTGGCGCGACTGTCTCGCCAAGGCCGGCCACCCCGGTCTGGTCGATCCCGAGGACGCGTTGCGTTACGCGCAGTACTTCCACTACCCGGTGGGTTCGCGCCCGGGTGGTGTGGTGCCCGAGGGCGGTCCCTGGCCGCGCAAGACCGCACGTCAGAAAGAGATCACCTTCGCGCTCGCCGACGCCGGATGCGCCGACAGCACCGGACTGCGTGATGCGCAGCAGAAGGCCTGGGACAAGGCGCTCGGTGATGCCGTGGACGAGCGATCGGCCCAGGTCTTCGGCTACATCGACGCGATGAAGGCCGCCCTGGAACGCGGCCAGCGCGAACTGAAGGGCTGAGTCTCCGGTCTCTTCGACCGGTGTGTGACACCGATCCAGGAAGGAATCCCCATGGGATCTCGTAACAGGCTGCGTGGTGCCGTCGGCGCCGCGTTCGCCACCGTCGCGGTGGCCGCGACCCTCGCCGGTGCCCAGCCGGCCAGTGCCGCGCCGGCGTACTACTCGGTGGGCGAGTACGACAACTGCAACTCCGGCTACACCTGTCTCTGGTACTCCAACGCGAAGCAGGGCGCGGGCGTCGGGTTCTACAACGACGCGTGGAACTTCGCCACGATTCCCAGCAGCTACACGTTCATCAACAACCAGAGTGGTTCCGGCCAGAACCGCACGAGCGGCAGCAACGTGACCAAGCTGTACAACACCGCGGGTGGCTCCGGCACGGCCCGGTGCCTGCGGGCCGGACAGTACGACAGCGATTTCCAGAACGACAGCTTCTACCACGTGGCGTCCGCCCTGGTGTGGGCGTCCAGCTGCGGATCCGTGACGGTCTTCCGCTGATCCGAGCCCGGGTGGGCCGCGGTGATCCGCGGCTCGCCCGGGACCGGCTATCGTCTCGAATCTCCACGCTGGACAATACGACCGCCCCCCTCAGCAGTAGAACGGACTGGCAGCATGCCTCCTCGTCGCATCGTGAGCGCGCGCAAGGCGGTCGTGGCGCTGCTCGTGGTCTGCTTCGTGCTGGCCTCGGGCTGGGCGTGGTATGCCGCCGCGCAGGTGCGTACCCCCGCACAGCAGGCACAACAGGCCACACCACCGGCGCCGTCCCTGGTCACCGCCCCGGTCGAGGAGGGGCCACTCGTCGACATGCTGGAGCTGGAGGGTGTGGTGAGCCGCAGCTCGCTGCTGACGATCAGCGGCGGCGAGGCAAGCGAGGGCGTGCTCAAGCAGGTCATCACCGAGGTGCCGGTCAAGGCGGGCGGGCGGATCCGCAACGGTCAGGTGATCGCCGAGGTCTCCGGGCGGCCGGTGATCGCGCTGTCCGGGGCCTTCCCCGCCTATCGGGACCTGAGCGCGGGAGCCACCGGGCCGGATGTCAGGCAACTGCAGAAGGCACTGCGTTCGCGGTACGGCACACCGGTCACCGGCAAGCTGGATTCGCGTACCCAATCCGATGTCCGGCGGCTCTACCGGGCGAACGGTTACGAACTGGCCGAGGCGGCACCGCCCGCAGCCGAACCCGAGCCCGAGCCCTCCGCCTCACCCACCACGACGAGCCCCGGCTTCGTGTTGCCGGCCGGTGAGCTCGCGTTCGTACCGCGCCTGCCGGCGACCGTGGGTTCGGTGCCGGCGAAGGTCGGCGGCAACGGTGCCGGCGCCCTTCTCACGGTGGCCAGCGGCGCGTGGCGGCTGCAGGTGGCGCTCACCGAGGAGACGGAACGCAAGGTCGAGGAGGCCCAGGACACCGCCGACTTCGCGCTCGCCGGCCTGGACGACGTGTCGGTCGAGTTCCTCCGGCTGACCGGCAAGGCCGACGGCGAGGGCCCGCGCAGCGCCGTGTTCGCGCTGGACGGCGACACCGGCCTGCGGCTCGGCGCCACGATGCGGTTGCGGATGGAGACCAAGCGCAGCCCGGAGGACGCCGTGGTGGTGCCGGCCTCGGCGCTGTGGACGAGCGCCGACGGGACGGTGTCGGTGTCGGTCGCGGGCGAGAACGGGGCCAGGACCGACGTGGCGGTGACGGTCAGGACGACCGCCGAGGGACGGGTCGCGGTGACCGCCGACGACGGCGCCCTGCGGGTCGGAGACCGGGTCGTCGTCGCCGAGCGGGACGCGCAGACCACCGGTGGATGAGGACCGGACCACCCTGCTCGAACTCACGGACGTGGTGAAGAGCTTCCCCGGCCCGCCGGAGGTGAGCGTGCTGCGCGGTGTCACGCTGCGCGTGCTCGGCGGCGAGATGGTCGCGGTGGCGGGTGCCTCGGGATCGGGCAAGTCGACCCTGCTCAACATCATGGGACTGCTCGACGAGCCGACCGGTGGGGAGCTCTCCATCAGCGGGGTGCCGACGGCCGCCATGCGCGACCGGGACCGGGTGCGGCTGCGGGCGGTCCGGATCGGCTTCGTGTTCCAGTCGTTCCACCTGGTCCCGTACCTGGACGTGGTGCAGAACGTGATCCTGCCGCTGGTGCATCAGGGACGGAGTCGCGGCTCGCGGCGGGAGGCAGCGGTGCGGGCACTGGAGCGGGTCGGTCTCGGCCACCGCCTCGGCGCCCGGCCGGGCACCCTCTCCGGCGGTGAGCAGCAGCGGGTGGCGATCGCCCGGGCGGTGGTGCACGAGCCCGCGCTGCTGCTCTGCGACGAGCCGACCGGGAACCTCGACGGGGAGAACACCGCATCGGTGCTGGCGCTGCTGCGCGGGCTGGTGGGACCGGACCGGGCGGTGGTGGTGGTGACCCACGAGGCCGAGGTGGTGGACCGGGCGGACCGGGTGATCCGGATGCGGGACGGCCGTGCGACCTGACCGAATCCGTACACCGATCCTCGACGTCCTCCTGCAGGCCTGGCACGCGGTCGCGGGCCGGCGCACCCGGTCGGTGCTGACCGCCGCCGGCATCGGGCTCGGCATCGCGGCCACCGTCGCGACCATCGGCATCAGCGGCGCCGCCGGGGACGCGATCTCGGCACGCTTCGACGCGGTACGCGCCACGGCGCTCACGGCCACCTACACCGACGCCCGGCAACGGCCCCGGCCCGCGGTCGCCGAGTCGATCCGCCGCCTCAACGGTGTGCGGGAGGCGGGCCTGCTCTGCCCCGCCGACCAGGAGGCGAGCCTCTCCGGGGTGGCATCGGGTGAGGCGGTGGAACGCGTCAACGTGATCGCGGCCCAGCCGTCCGCGCTGCGTGCCCTGGGAGTCTCGATCGCCACCGGCCGGGAGCACGACGAGGGGCACGAGAGTCGCGGTGATCGCGTCGCACTGCTGGACACGGTGGCCGCCGAGGCGCTCCACCTGACTCGGCTCGACGGCAGTCCGGTGGTGTTCCTGGACGGGCAGGCGTACCCGGTGATCGGGGTCTTCGAAGCGCCGGAGGCGCATCCCGAGCTGACCAACGCCGCGGTGCTGCCCTACCGGGCCTGCTCGGAGGGCTGGCAGGTGTTCGGGCCGGCGGCGGCCCAGGTGCGTACCGATCTCGGTGCGGCCGACCAGGTCGGCGCGTCGCTGCGGGTCGCCCTGCGCCCGGAGAAGCCGGACGGTGTGGAGGTGGCGATCCCCGCTGACCTGCGCTCGTTCCGGACCGGCGTGGAGGAGGAGACCCGTGCGCTCTTCCTGGGCCTCGCCGTGGTGTCGCTGGTCATCGGGGCCCTGGGGGTCAGCAACACCACGCTGGTCTCGGTCATGGAACGCCGGCCGGAGATCGGCCTGCGCCGGGCGGTCGGCGCGGGCCGGATGGCCATCGCCGGGCAGTTCCTGGTGGAGAGCGCGGTCCTGGGCGTGGCCGGTGGGATCGCCGGCACCGTGATCGGCCTGGACGTGACGGCAGTGGTGTGCCTGGTCAAGGACTGGCTCGTGATGCCGGACCCGCTGCTGCTGGTGGCCGGGCCGGCCGGCGGGCTGCTGGTCGGGATGCTCGCCGGCGTCTACCCGGCGATCTCCGCGGCCAGGGTCCTACCTGCGCGAACCCTGCGAGGCTGAGAGCGGCTCAGCCGTTCTTGTTGACGAGAGTCGGGTTGTCCACCAGATAGGGGGCGACCCGGTCCTCAGCCACCGCGGTGAAGAACGTGTCCACACCCGGGCCGAACTTCTCACCGAGGTAGCTCTTGCCCTCGAACAGGCCACCGCCGGGCAGCTTGATCGTCGTCATGTCGTCGACGTTCATGCCCTTGAGAGCCAGCGCCCAGTCGATCGGGGTGTGCCCGCCGCCGGCGAAGGTCAGCGACTCACCGGCCGCGTTCAGGATCTTGGTCAGCTTGCCGACGTCGGTGATGACGTCCTTGCTCATCGCTTCCTTGGCCATCGCCTTGATGAACTGCTGCTGGTGCCGCTGCCGGTCGTAGTCGCTCATGTTGTCGCCGTAGCGCTGCCGGACGTAGTCCAGCGCTTCCCAGGGCTGGAGCCGCACCGACTTGCTGCTCTTCGGGTAGAACTTCTGCGGACCGGTGTACGGGTGGTCGCAGTTGGAGTTGTTGCGGTTGGCCGGGCACCGCGACAGCCGGGGACGCTGCTTGCCGTTCGGCTGGAGGTGCTCCGACTTCACATCCATGTCGATCACCATCGAGACGCCGCCCATGGCCTCGACGATCTTCTTGAAGCCGCCGAAGTTGATGATGGCCGCGGCGTCGAACTTCTTGATCCCGGTGACGTTGCGGACGGTCTTGGAGAGCAGCTGGAAGCCGTTCACCACGTCGATCTTGCCGTTGACCTGGCTGCCCAGCGCCATCGCGGAGTTGATTTTCCCGGAGTGCGCGCGCACACCGGACTTCGCGTCGGCCGGGATGTCCACGTAGAGGTCGCGGGGGATGGAGAAGAGGTAGGCGGTGCTCATGTCGGCCGGGATGTGCGCGACGACGATCGAGTCGGACAGCGGCGGGGTCGTCGACTTCCGCGGGTCGATGCCGACGAGCAGGATCGTGAGTGGGCCCTTGATGTCCTTCTTCGCCGGGCCGGCCTGCGCGGCGCCGGTTTCGAGCAGGCTGTTGTCGGTGATACCGCCGGTGTACTTGGCGACAAGGGCCTGCCCGGTGGCGAGAGTGCCGCCGCTGACGACCGTGATCACGAGGCCGAAGGCGGCACTGAGCCGTGCCCACAGCGGTGCGCGGCGCTTCGCAGACTTAGCCACCCTGTCTCCACCCATCTCCGGCGACGAACACTGCGCCGGCAAGGAGAGCCGGCAAGGCGAGCCGGGCAAGCAAGCCGGCAAGGAACACGAATAATCGCACGGCCGCGCCAGACCCCGGAAAATCCGGGATCGGCCGAGCAACCGTGCCACCTTAGATCCAGACCGTTCCATGGTCACAACGGGGAAAAGGGCCGGTTGGTTCAACGGCGGCTTTCCGCCGGATATGCGGTGGCTCCCACGGAGAGATCTTCGTCACCCCGGAGATCGATAAGGACAACGCGACGGACCCGTCTCGTTCTATGATGCCGCGAAGCTCGAGAGGGAGTCGTCCGATGTGGTCGTACCGGATAGGAATCACCCTGCTCGCCACCGTCTCGGTCGGCGCGCTGTCCACTCCCGCGCTGGCGGCCACCACCGGCGCCGCCTCGGTCTCCGGCACGACGGTGTCCTTCAGCGCCGCCGCCGGCCGGGTCAACAGCGTGGTCGTCACGCGATCCGGGCGGGTCGTCACGATCAACGACCGGGTGGCGGTGCGGGCCGGTAAGGGCTGCAAGAAGGTCAAGGGCGACAAGACCAAGGTCCGCTGTACGACGTCGCGCACGCCGGGCCTGATCCGTGTCTCGCTCGCCGACTTCAACGACTCCCTCGTCAACAGGACCAACGTGCGGACCCGGGTGTACGGCGGCACCGGCAACGACCGGATCACCGGCGGTTCCGCCGCCGACGTGCTGTACGGCGACGCCGGCACCGACAAGATCTGGGGCGGAGCGGGCAACGACACCGCCGCCGGTGGAGACGGCAACGACACGATCGACGGTGGCACCGGCAACGACACCCTCCACGGCGGCACCGGCCACGACGGGATCTACGGTCACGCGGGCAACGACGTCATCCGCGGGGACATCGGCTACGACTACGTCGACGCGGGCGCGGGTGACGACACGGTCGACGGCGGAGCCGGCAACGACCGGGTGATCGGCGGACCGGGCGGCGACCGGCTCTACGGCCGGGACGGCGCCGACAGCCTCGACGGTGACGACTACGTCGAGGGCAACGACGGCAACGACCACCTCGAGGGCGGCAACGGCAACGACACCCTCGCGGCTCAGGGCGGGAACGACTTCCTGACCGGTGAGGCCGGTGACGACGAGGCGTGGGGTGGACCGGGTAACGACACCATCCACGGCGGAGCGGGGACCAACCGCTTCAGCGGCGGCCTCGGCAACGACCGGATGTACGGCGGAACCGGCCACGACCGCTTCCACGAGGACGAGCCGGTCAAGTCCGGTCAGGCCGACGCGGACGTGATGGCCGGTGGTGGCGGCGGCGGGGACATGGTCTCGTACGCGAACCGGCCCCTGCCGATCACCGCCGACGCCGACGGTGTGAGCCGCGACGACGGCCAGGCCGGCGAGGGCGACACGATCGGTGCCGGCATCCGCGAGATCCACGGCGGCGACGGCAGCGACAAGCTCTACGCCGTGGCGAGCGGATCCTCGCTGGTCGGCGGCCCCGGCGACGACACGCTTGTCGGCGCGGAGGGCGACGACGCCCTCCACGGTGGGCCGGGCCGCGACAACCTCGACGGCAAGGCGGGCAACGATCACCTCGCCGGCGACGACTACTACCTGCCGATCGCGGCGGACGTCGTGACCGGTGGCCCCGGCCGGGACCTGGTCGACTACCGCGGATACAACCGGCCGGTCGTGGTCGATCTCGACGGTGAGGCCGGCGACGACGGTGCCGCTGGTGAGCGGGACACCGTGGGCGCCGACGTCGAAGATTTCATGGGTACCGAACACGCGGACAAGATCACCGGCAACGACGCGGACAACAGGATCGAGGGGTACGGCGGCGCGGACTTGATCCGCGGTTCCGGCGGCAACGACGATCTGTACGGCGGGGCCGGCGGCTCGCTCTACGGCGATGCCGGTGACGACACGCTCTGGGGCCACTACGCGGGCGAGGCGAAGATGTTCCTCGACGGCGGCAGCGGCGGCGAGTCGGCGGGTGACCTCTGCATCATGGAACAGAGCGACCCGGACGACTGGGTCAACTGCGAACGCTTCTGGTGAGCGCCGCGACCGCCCCCGGCGCACCCTGCCCGATCAGGTCGAGGACCGCGGCGACGACCTCGGAGGGTGGCGTGCGCGGGTCGGTGGTCACGGTCATGGCGCGTACGCCGAAGTCCGTCGCCGGTCCGGCAAGACCACCGGTGTAGGTGATCAGGCCGGAGCTCTCCGGCGCCACGTTGACGATCGCGCCGCCGCCGCGTTGCCGCATGGGTTCGAGCACCAGGTGGCTCAGGAGCATTCCGGCGGTCACCTCCAGTGCCACGCCGGGAAGGCAGTTCACCAGGACGGCGGGCCCTCCCCACTCCGTGGAGACGGTCACGATGCGTTCCAGGTCACGGGGGTCACGCACGTCCGCGGCCAGGGCGAGAGCGGGTACGCCGTACGCCTGCATCTGGGTCGCACAAGCCTCCGCGCTGCCGCCGTCGCTGTCGACCGCGAGAATCCCGTAGCCGGAGGCCGCAAGGCCGAGGGCTGTCGCCCGGCCCAGCCCGGCGCCCGCCCCGGTGACGATGGCGACCTGCCGCTGATCCGCAATGGGCTGGGGCACACGGCCCGGCGAGTAATAGGCGGGCGCCGCCAGCACCCGCTCCGGGCGCGACCGCCGAAATGCCACCACCCCCACCGCCACCACGATCACCAGAAGGATCAGCCCGAGGTTGCCTACCAGCCGGTTCGCCAGCTCGGCCGGCGGCCCGCCCGGCAACCCGAGATCCACATCCGGCAGCCGGATCATGCTGGTGATCACCGCAACCAGAGCCGTCACCGCCGCGACAGCCATCCGGCAGACCAGCGGGCGGGGCTTCCGGACGAGCCCGCCCAGCCCGAACCCCGCGGTGAACACCACCGACAGCACAACAGCCCGGTACCACGGAGCGACCTCGGGCACCGCCGCCTCCGCCGCCAGCACCAGCAACGCCACCTCGACGATCAGACTCGGCCCGAACGCGGCGAGCGCCCCCGCGCCCACGAGTTGCAGAGGCCCGCGACGCACCTCGGAAACAGGCGTGGACGTCTTCCGGGACTCGGCGACGGCTCCGATCAGGACGATCAGGCTGACGATGCCGAGAATACCGAGGAACACGCCCTCCCAGGTCGTGTCGACCCACCCCTGCAGGACCGTGGCCAGCACCGACGTGAGGGCGAACACGATCGCCGCGTATCCGGCGAAGAAGAGGGGACCGCGGATGTTCGCGGCGTCGAAGGACCGCCGTGAGCCGACCAGATAGGCGATGACAGCGACACCGGCCGACAGGCCGATCCACGCCGACAGCCCGAGGAGATGCAACGCCACGACGACGGCGGCCCATCCGATCATGTCGATCTTCCCTTCACCTCAACGTGGTTCGGTGAAAGGTGTTCGGAGCCCGGGTGGCCGCGGATGGCGACAGCCACGAGGCCGACACAAAGGTATACCTATCCTAAGTGCATGCTGCTGCGGCTTTCCGATGTGTCCGTACGCCATGAGGTGTACGACGAGACCGGCGCCGCCGACTACGGCGTGGCCCGGCCGAGGGGTGTCTCTGCGGAGCTCCGGCCCGGCGAGGTGGTGCTGCTGCTGGGCCCGTCCGGCTGCGGCAAGTCGACGCTCACCCTGACCGTGAACGGTCTCATCCCGCACGTCATCGGCTCGCACATGGACGGTGCCGTCGAGGTCAGGGGCGTCGACACCCGCGACACGACAGTGCCGCACCTGGCCCGGGACGTCGCCATGGTCTTCCAGGACCCGGACTCCCAGATCATCACCGCCTCGGTCCTCGACGAGGTCTGTTTCGGTCCGGAGAACCTGCGGGTTCCCGCCGCCGAGGTGCTGGCCCGGGCCGAGGACGCGCTGCGCCGCGTCGGTCTGTGGGAACGTCGCGAGGCCGATCCTGATCACCTCTCCGGTGGTGGCCGGCAGCGCCTCGCCATCGCCTGCGCCCTCGCCCTGCGGACATCGCTGCTGGTCCTCGACGAGCCCACCGCGAACCTCGGTCCGGCCGGCGTCGAGGACGTCTACCAGGTGCTTCGCGAGATCGCCGGTCGTGGTGACCGCGCCGTCCTGCTCGTCGAGCACAACCTCGACGCCGCCATCGACTTCGTCGACCGGGTGATCGTTCTGGACGCGGCGGGCGAGGTGGTGCTCGACGGCCCGGCCCGCTCGACGATCGTCGATCATGTCGATCAGCTGGTCACGCTGGGCGTCTGGCTCCCGGTCGCGGCGCTGGCCGCGCTGCGGCTCCGCGAGGCCGGCATCCGCCTCGATCCGTTGCCGCTCACGCCCCGCGAACTGGCCGCCGCCCTGGACGCGGTGCCCGCTCTTCCCGCGCCGGTCACGACCGTTTCAGATCAACCCCAAACGTCAAATGCCGAGGTACGCCTGAAGCACCTCACCGTCCGCCACGGACCGAGCGTCGTCCTGCGGGACGTGGACCTCACCATCGGCGCCGGTGAGTTCGTCGCCATCGTGGGCTCGAACGGTGCCGGCAAGACGACCCTCGCCCAGGCCATCGCCGGTGTGGTGCCCGCCTCCCGGGGTGCTGTCACGGTTGCCGGACTCGACCCCGCGCGCGCCGATCCGCGGGTCCTGGCCGGGCGGGTCGGCTTCGTCTTCCAGAACCCCGAGCACCAGTTCATCACCGGCAGGGTCGAGGACGAGCTCGCGTACGGGCTACGCGTACGCAAGGTCGCCGAGGCCGAGATCACCACCCGCGTCGACGACCTGCTCGACCGCCTCGGCCTGCGGGAACTCCGTACCGTGCACCCGTTCCTGCTCTCCGGCGGCCAGAAGCGCCGTCTCTCCGTCGGCGCCGCCCTGGTCACCCGCCCGCAGGTGCTCGTGCTGGACGAGCCCACCTTCGGCCAGGACCGCGAACGTGCCGCCGAGCTGCTGGACCTCCTCGCCGCCCTGCACCGCGCCGGCACCACTGTCGTCGTCGTCAGCCACGACATGCACCTGGTCGCCGAGCACACCACGCGGGTCCTCGTGCTGGCCGGCGGCCGGGTGATCGCCGATGGACCGCCGCACGAGGTCTACGCCGACACCGACCTGCTCGCGGCGGCCGATCTGCGGTCACCGCCGATCGCGCAGGCGGTCCGTGCGATGACCAACCACCCGGGCTGGCACGGTCTCACCCGGCTCGCCGACCTGCCGGTGCGCGACGAGGCCCTGGAGTCGGCGCCGTGATCGACGCATCGGTTCTCGACCTGCGCTCCTACAACCCGGTGGTCAAGGTCCTCGCGCCGGTTCCCGCCATGATCGTGCTGATCGGCACCCGGGACCTGGCGACGCCGGCCCTGTTCGCGCTGGTCGCGCTCGTCATGCTGCTGGCCGGCGGCCGGCTGACCGGACGAACCCTGTTCTGGGCGATCGCCGGTCCGCCCCTGCTGGTGGCGGTGATGACCGTGTCGTTCGGCGTCTGGACCGATCCGGCCCGGGTCGACGACACCACCGCCCTGCTGGAGATCGGCCCGTTCACGCTCTGGTCCGGTGCGCTGCTCACCGGCCTGGCGACCGGGCTGCGGGTGACGTCGGTGATGCTCCTCGCGCTGATCGCGGGCCTGACGACCGAGGGGGCCGACCTGGTGCGCTCGATGATCTCCCATCTGCGGATGCCGTACCGGATCGGTTATGCGGGGCTCGCGGCGATGCGGTTCGTGCCCCGGTTCGGTAAGGACCTGGAGATCATCCGGCTGGCGCACCGGGTGCGGGGCGTCGACGGTGGCCGCGGGCCGGTGGCCGCCGTGCGCCGGTACGGCGGATACAGCGTGCCGCTGCTGGCCGGGGCCATCCGGCACGGTGACCGGGTGTCGCTGGCGATGGAGGCGCGGGGCTTCGGCGCGTATCCGAGCCGTACCGAACGCCACCGGGTTCCGCTGCGGGCCCGCGACGCCGTCCTGGCCGTCTGGTTCCTCGCCGTCTGCCTGCTCGTGCCCCTCGTCGCTGTCCCACACCTCTCTGGAGCCCTCGGATGAAGAACCTGACCACCCGCTTCCTCATGGCCTGTGCGGCGATCGGCGCCGCGACCGGCGTGCTGCTGCTTCCGGCCAACTTCGTGGCCGCCGCCGTCGCACCGACCGTGCCGCTCGCCTACGCCACGTTCCTCGGTGTGTGGCTCCTCGGCCCGGTCGTCGCGATGGCCGTCCTGCGCCGGCCCGGTGCCGCGGTGCTGACCATGCTCATCGCCGGCATCATCAACATCCCGACGCCGGCCGGGCCGAGCGCGATCGTCACCAACCTCATGGTCGGTGTCGCGCTGGAGCTGGGCTTCCTGGTGACCCGCTACCGGATCTGGCGCCCGTGGCTCTTCTACGTGACGGCGCTGGCCTTCGAGACGTTCTACGCGATCACCGCGTACGCCTACTTCAACATCGACGACATGGCGATCGCGGTGCGGGTGGTGTTCTTTGCCCTGATGGCGGCCAGTGCCGTCGTCTTCACCTGGCTCGGCCTGGTCGTCGCCGACCGGCTGACCGCCACCGGGGTCGCCCGCGGTATCGCGCCGTCCCGGCGTGTGGCGACCGTCGAAAACTGAGAACGGCGGCGGGGCGGATCCGCCCCGCCGCCATCAGATCAGCAGCGGCCGAGATCCTGCCACTGCTCGGTCCAGCCGGGTTCCGAACCCTGGGTCCAGTACCTGGCCTTCCACAGGTGCACGCCCTGCCCGGACTTCGGGCCGGACGGGTCGCCGTACCTGCTCTTCTCGTGCTTCACCACGTTGCCCCCGGTGTAGACGCTGCCGAACTGCCAGTTCGGCGCGCTGGAGCAATCGCCGGCCGGCGGTGTCGACACCGACGGCGAGGGTGAGGGTGAGGACGGCGACGGTGAGGTCGGCGTCGGGTTGGCGCACGGCCCCGAGGCGGCGACCGTGTCGTGGAACGCGGTGCCCGACGACCGGTACGACGACGTCTGCGCGCCGACCTGTCCCGGGCTGAGCACCTGGTTCTTGGCGAACAGCACCCAGTCCACCTGCTCGATGTAGGTGGACAGCCCGCCGGTGTGTGTGGCGGTGTCGATGAACCACAGGTTCCAGTTGATGGTCATCGTCTGGCGCGGGAAGAACTTGCCGCCGTGGTCACCGACCTGCACGCCGTCGATGTAGTAGACGACGTGACCGTTGGCCACCTGTGCGACCAAGTCGTGCCAGCCGTCCAGGCTGGACCGCTGCTCGGAGTGCAGGTTGTCGGCGTACCAGGGTTCGGCCCGGTAGGTGTACCAGGTGGTCTGGTAGTTGATCGGCCCGGTCTCGCCCCAGCCGCCGTTCGGCAGGTATTCGGAGATGTCCAGCTCGCTGTAGGTGGGGTCCATGTCCCCGTTGAGCGGGCTGATCGTGAAGAACGTCTGGTTGATGTGGTCGCCGTCGTTGCCGCTGATCGGTGCGTCGGTGAACCGGACCCGGCTGGCGTAGGTGCCCTCGAGATAGCGCTTCTGCGTGGAGTAGAGCTCGGCGTGCTTCGTACCGGCGGCGGTGCCGTCGGTGGAGGCGGTCAGCTGCATGACCTTCTGCCCGCCGGAGGTGGGGAAGGTGACCGACGACGGCGACCAGTTGGCACCCGGCACGCCGGGTCCGCCCTGGTAGCTGCGCGGGGTCCAGCCGTTGGCGGTCAGCGACGGGTCCGACGACGAGGCGTAGTTGAAGTCGTCGAACAGGTAGCCGCAGTCGGCGGCGGAAGCGGTGCCGGCGTTGACGGCGACCGCGCCGGCAGCCGCCAGGAATGTCACCGCCACACCACTGAATAGACGTTTGTAAATGGACACGGACAGACTCCTCCCTGGGGAAGGGGATAAAGGAGTGTTACCGGACCGCGCCGGCGGTCATTCCGGCGCGGATGTGCCTCTGAAACGCGACGTAGGCGACGAGCACCGGCAGCATGGCGATGGTCAAGCCGGCGAACAGACCGCTCCAGTCGCTGCGGTACCCCTGGCTGACCGACAGGGCGGCCAGACCCTGCGCCAGGACGTACCGGTCCGGGTCGGGATTGAGGACCAGCGGGAGCAGATACTGGTTCCAGAGCCCGAGGAAATTGAAGATGCCGACCGCCACCAGACCGGGGCGGGCCAGCGGGAGCATGACGCGGAAGAAGACCGCGGCGTGCGAGCAACCGTCGAGGATCGCCGCTTCCGCGACCTCGTTGGGCAGATTACGGAAAAAGGCGTGCAGGAAGAAAACCGTGAAGGGTACGGCGTAAGCCGTATAGACGAGGATGAGTCCCGGATAGGTGCCGAGGAGTCCGAGTTGCTGCACCACGAAGAAGAGCGGCACGAGCGCCAGGAACACCGGGAAGAACATCGCCGCGACGAACGTGTAATAGATCAGCCGGTTGCCCCGGAACTGATACCTGGCCAGGGCGTAGGCCACGAGTGAACCCAGCAGCATGGTCAGCACCAGCGCGGCACCGACGACGATCACGCTGTTCAGGAAGTACCTGCCGATGTTCGCCGCGGTCCAGGCCCGGACCCAGTTCTCGAAATGCGGCTCGGCCGGCGGCGCCCACGGGTGGTTGAGGATCTCGTCATCGGTCTTCAATGAGCTGACCACCGCCCAGAGCAGCGGCAACGCGGTGACCACGGCCCAGGCGAACATGGCGAGGTGCGGTAGTGGATTCGGCCGGCTCCGCGGAGGGACGGCCTCCTCCGATTGCAACGGCGGACGTTCCAGCAGCGCGGTCATGCCATCTCCACCTGTTCACGACGGCCCCAGCGCAGCGCGAAGACCGCGAGAGTCAGCGCGGCGAAGAACAGCGCCACCCCCATCGCCGTGGCGTAACCGAACTTCCCGTAGGTGAAGGCGGTCCGATAGAGCGACAGCCCGACCACCTCGGTCGCGCCGTCCGGCCCGCCCGGGCCGACCGTCATCACCTGGACCAGCACGAACCCGTCCAGCGCCGCGATGCCGAGATAGACGAACGCCACCTGGACGCTCTCCCGGACCAGCGGCAGCGTGACACCGCGGAACGTGGACCACTTGCCGGCACCGTCCAGCACCGCGGCCTCGAACAGCTCCTTCGGGATGCCGTCGATCGCCGCGCTGAACAGCACCACGTAGAAACCGACGGACGACCAGACGATGACCGCCATCACCGAGATCAGCGCCAGCGACGGCTCGGCCAGCCAGCTGCGGGCCGCGCCGTCCAGCCCGATCGCCCGCAGGCCCGAGTTGAGCAGGCCGGTGTTCGGGTTGTAGACGAAGCCCCAGAGCACCGCGATGATCACCAGCGAAAGCATCTGCGGGAAGAAATAAACGATCTGGTACGCGGACGCGCCGCGGATCGGCCGCCGGCCCTGAAGCATGCTCGCCAGGAACAGGGCCAGCGCGATCGTGGCGGCCGGTACGACGACCAGCATCACCGCGTTGTTGCGTACCGCGTCCAGGAAGAGCGAGTCGCCGCCGAGGCGGACGAAGTTGTCCGCCCCGACGTAGTGCGCCTCGCCGGCCACCCCGGTCCAGTCCGTCAGCGACAGGTAGAACGCCTGCGCGTACGGCGAGAGCACGAAGACGACGTGCAGCAGCAGCGCCGGCACCAGCGCGGCGAGCAGGAACCGCCACCGGCCGTGTCGCATCAGCGTGTGTACTTCTTGACGGTGGAGTCCTTGGCCAGAGCGTCGGACGCCTTCTGGATCCGGGTCGACCAGTCCGCGACGCTGATCCGGCGGTTGACGAGTTCCCCCGTGGCATCGTCGATCGCCTTGGCCAGGGGCGCGTACCACGTACGGAATCGGTAGTTGAAAGCGTTGCTGCCCGCGGCCGTGACCGCCTCGCCCACCGAGCTCAGCCCACTGGAGAGCGTGAGCCCCTCGGTGGCGCCCGCCACCGACGGCAGCGTGCTGTTGGCCTGCGCGAACGCCGTCGCCGATTCCTTCGAGAAGAGAATCCGCAGGTACTCCAGCCCACCCGCGACGTTCTTCGCCTTCGACGGCACGAGGTAGGACTCGCTGCTCGCGGCCTGCACCGCGGTGACCGGCAGCTTGTCGGCGCTCGACGCCGACGGCACCGTGCCCATGACCATGTCGAAGCCCGCCGGTGCGACGCCCTTCTGCTCGCTCTCCAGCCAGGAACCGCACGGGATGAACGCGGCCTTCTTCTGGCACCAGGCGGCCTGCGCCTCGGTGTGCGACAGCGCCTCCGAGCCGGACAGGAGATAGCCCTTGCCGGCCAGCTCGGCGAACGCCTCGGCGGCCTGGGTCAGTCCCGGCTGCTTCCAGGCGTCCGGCGCGAGGTTGTCGACCGCCTTGACCAGGTCCAGGCCACCGATCTTGGCGGCCAGGGTGAGCAGCGGGTCGTTGATGTACTCCGGGTATTTGCCCTGGTAGGTCCAGGGTGCGATGCCGGCCTTCTTGATCGTCTCGCAGAGTGTGAGCATTTCCGCCCAGCTCTTCGGGTACGCCCAGCCGCGCTCGGCGAAGAGCGACTTGGAGTACCAGACGCCCCAGACGGTGTAGGTGAAGTTCAACGTCACCGTGCTGCCGTCGAACGTGCCGTCCTCGATCACGCCGGGCAGCAGCGTGTCGCGTACCTTCTTGCCGGGCTGGTCGAAGGCCGGCGCGTCGAGCAGTTCGGCCAGGTCGCTGACCTGCTTCGCGCCCACGAGCGTGGCGATGTCGAGGCGGCCCGCGCCGGTGTTGTCCACCACGTCCGGCGGGTCGTTCGACACGAAGCGGGGCTGGATGGCCTCGCCGACCTTCTGCAGTCCCTTGTGGTCGATCTTGGCGGCCGGGTACTTCTCGGTGTACTTCTGCTCCGCCTTGATCGCGTACTCGTCGCCGTACCCGCCCTTGAAGACGACGACCTCGAGAGGCGCGTCGGGCTTGACCCCCAGGGGGTTGTCGGCGCTCTTGGCGCCACCGGCGGTCGCGGCCGGCGCCTCGTCGTCGGAGGCCGTCACGCACGCGCCGAGCAGGGGTGCGCTCACCGCGGCGATTCCGGCCGTTCTGAGCAGGGTTCTCCGCGTGGAGTACGGTCTGGGAAGGGATTCAGGGTTCATCTACGGCTCTCATTTCCCTATGCGGTACGCCGGATGCGCCCGGCGTACCGCGCCTCGAGTTCTGCGTTGTGTTCCTTGCCGCCGGGCACGTTGTCCGACAGATAGACCGGCGGGGTGACCCCCGCCGCGAGCAGACGAGCGACCACCTCGGTGACGATCTGCTGGGCCAGCAGCGCCGCGGTGATCGAGGAGACGGCACCGACAGCGCCACCGCCGGGCAGCGCCAGGGTCGCGTCTCCGTAGGGCGCCCCGTTGTCCAGCACGACGTCGGCGATGTCGCCGAGCTTGCGGCCGCTCGGATGGCGCGACGCCACCCCGGCCGAGTGCTCCGCCGACGTGATCGCGATCAGCGGGTGGCCGCGCTCCTTGACCAGCAGCGCCATCTCCACGACGGCACCGTTGATGCCGGAGTTGGAGGCGATGACGAACGCGTCGTCGGGCTTGACCGGTGCGAGTTGGTAAAGCTTGTGGGCGATCTCCGGGTTGCGCTCGACGGTCGGGTCGGCGAGCGCCTCGAGGGGCTCACCGCCGTAGAGGACGATGTCGCGCAGGGCGATCCGGTTCGTGGGGACGAGGCCGCCGGCCCGTCCGGCGATCTCCATGGCCAGGGCTTCGGAGTGGCCGCAGCCGAAGGCCTGGATCACGCCGCCGTTGCGGACGGTCTCGGTCAGGAGGTCGGCCGCGCGATCCTTCTCGGCCTGCTGGCCGCGGCCGATCCGGCTGACCACCTCTTCGATGCGGTGCAGATAGTCCCCGCTGGTGAGGCTCACAGTGTTCCTTTCTCCGGCCGGCGCGTTCGCGGCCTGGTGCTTCACGGTTTGTCCCGGTCCGGGCGGCGTTTGCGGGTCGGCATCTTCTCCGGGAGCCGGTGCGCGTCCACGGCGCGGACGGTCAGCTCCAGGGCCTCGGCGGTGCGCTCGTAGGTGCGCTGTGCCACCGCGACGTAGATCAGGTCCAGGACGAGCAGCTGTGAGTGCAGGGCGGAGAGCGCAGCCAGCCGGAACGTCGTCTCCAGCACGCTCGTCGTGAAGACGACGTCGGCGACCTCGGCGAGCGGCGAGCGGTTGAAGCTGGTCACCGCGACGGTGAGCGCGCCGTGGTCGGCCGCCTCGGCGAGCGTCTCTATCACCTCGCGGGTCCGGCCGGAGTGCGACAGCCCGATCGCGACGTCGCCCGGCAGCAGCAGCGCGGCGTTGGTCAGCGCGGTGTGGCTGTCCTGCCGGTGCCAGACCGGCACCCGGATCCGCTCCAGCCGGAACGCCATCTCGCGCGCCGCGGTGCCGCTGCTCCCGAAGCCGAACAGCTCGACCCGCTGCGCGCCGGCGATCGCCGCGGACACCCGATCGATCGCGGTCACGTCCAGCCCGGCGGCGGTGCTCTGGATCGCCCGGGTGTCCGCCGCGGCGACCACACCGAGCACCTGCTCCAGCGAATCCTCCGGGGTGATGTCCCCGCTGATGTCGGTCTCCCAGCGGGCCTGCTCGGCCCGCCCGGTCTCGGTGGCGACGGCGACACGAAGGCTCGCGTAGCCCTTGAAGCCCAGCGTGCGGCTGAACCGGGTGACCGTCGCCGTCGACGTCCCGGAGCGCTCCGCGAGATCCACGATGCTGGCGTGGGCCGCGGTCTCCGGGTCGGCCAGGATCGCCTCCGCGATCCGGCTCAGCGCTTCCGGCATCTGCGGTCCCTCGATGCGCAGCCGCCCCAGCAGCCCGCCACTCTCACCCGTCATCGGTGGTCATCCTTTTCATCAGTTACCTATGCCGATGAAAATTACGACCGTCTTCGCGCCTAGTCAACAATGAATTTCTGTGTTTCGATCTCGCCATGGATCTCGTGGTGGGTGTGGACGCCGGCGGGACGACCTCCCGGGCGGTGGTCGCCACCCTGGCCGGAGCGGTCGTTGGCCGTGGCCGGGCCGGACCCGGCAACCTGTTCGCCGCCGGTCCGAGCGCGGCTGCCTCGATCGCGGACGCGCTGCGCCAAGCGTTGTCCGGTGTGGACCCGCGGGCGGTGGCCGGTGGGGTGCTGGGCCTGGCGGGCAGCGGGGTCTGTGCTGATCCGGCGATCACGGCGGCGCTCGGTGCCGCCTGGGAGTCGGCCGGGTTGAACTGCCCTCGGACTGTTGTGGGTGACGCGATCACCGCCTTCGCGGGCGGGACCAGTGCGCCGTCCGGTGCGGTGGTCATTGCCGGGACCGGTGCGGTGGCGGCGCGCATCGAGAACCATTCGATCGTGCGGGTGGCGGATGGGCTCGGCTGGCTCCTCGGTGACGAGGGGTCAGGTCACTGGCTCGGTATGCGGGCTCTGCGTGCGGCCGTTCACTCGTGGCCGTCGCCGTTCGCCGCGGTGGTGGCTGAGCAGACGGGGGTCGGCGACCGTGATCAGTTGATCCTTTGGGCTCAGGGGTTGCCGCATGCGCGGATCGCCGCTCTTGCGCCGGTGGTCTGCCATCTGGCCCGTGCGGGTGATCCTCACGCGGCCACCATCGTCAGTGAAGCGGTGCGCGCGCTCACGGCCACCCTCGACGCCGTCAGTCCGGGTGGTGTCGTGGTCTTGGCCGGTGGTCTCCTCACTGCTGAGACGCCGGTGCGGGACGGTCTGCTCGCGGTGCTCAACCAGCGCGGATATCCGGTGCTGACCAGCGGCGATCCCGCTGCGGCGGCTGCCTGGCTGGCCGTCCGCGAGTTGCCGGGCACCGATGCTGAGACCGCACACACCGCCCTGCTTGCTGCCGCCTAACGCCCGCCGCCGGCCCGTTGCCTTCAGCCCTGCTTGCTGACGCCCGACGCCCGCCGCCGCCCCCCGGATGCTGATCGGCTCGGCACGGGAGCGGGTATCTTCGGCGAATGAGAACGGTGACCAGGCAGTTCGCCCTTCTGCGGGCGGATCTTGACGGTGCCGTCTGCCCGGTCCCCGAGGAGATCGCCGAGGTGCTGCGCGGGCGGGAGTCCGTTCCTGTCGTGCTGGAGCACCGGGTCCAGGGCCTCACGGCGACCAGGGAGGTCTTCGAGGCGCCACTGGGTCAGCACGTCGGGTGGCAGTTCAGCGGGATCACCTGGCCGGAGGACATCCAGCCGGGAGTGCTTGTCACCCTCTCCTGGCGTGCCGCGAAGGACGAGGTGCTGATCAGAACCGCCGTGCTCGACGAGCCGATGGGAGTCGACGGCGTCGAGTATTTCCATGAGTACGACGCCAGGGCCGTCACCCGCGAGTTCGATCCGGGCCGGTCGAACCGGGGTCAGGTGCTGAGCGTGGTGCGCCGGCAGGGCCGGGTCTTCGACGACGGCAGTGCGGTGTTCCCCGAGGCGGACCTCGCCGCGAGAGCCGGGCTCGGCCGAGGCGCCAAGGGAAAGTTCCTGCTGGTCAACGCCGTCGACCAGCTGATCCGGGAGGGCTTCGTGACCCGGGTGACCGGCAGTGTCGACGCGGACGGGCAGCCGTCCTATCCGGCGGTGGCCGGCGAGGAACCCGTCGAGATGCTCTTCTACGCACCGCTTGTCGAGCCACTACCGCACGCGAGTGACCGTCGCGACCACTGGGTGAGCGGCTTCATCCGCAAGCTGCCGCCCGGCGCCCAGCCCTCGGAGAAGCAGCTCGCCGCGCACCGCCGGGCGGTGGAGAACGAGCAACTCGCCGAGGACTCCCTGGCCCCCGGTTACACCTTCGTCAAAAAGCACCATCGGAACGGCTGATCTCCACCTCTGCCGGGCTCGGCGCTGGCTGGCCCTCGTCGCGGGCCAGGAACAGCAATCCGCTGCAGAGCACAAGGAGCCCAGCGACGGCCACGATCGCCGCGATGATCCACAGTGGGCGGCGGCTCGGTCGTGCGGCGGAAACAACCGATGTCGCGCCGGGCGCAAACGGCGCGGCGGGTGTGACCGGAGGCGGGCCCGGCATCTCGACATCCTCGGCGGCAGCCTGGGCGATGATTGACGGATCGCCGAGCCGCTCGAGGATCTCGAGGACGTTGTGCTCGGTCTCGTCCGGCAGCTCGGCACGGTCGGACGCGATGTGCTCGCGGAGGTCGCGGATCAGCTCGTCGCGCCGCTCCGGCGGCAGCCCCGCCGTCGCCCGCGACACCTCGGCCAGATAGTCCTTGACCAGCGAATCGTTGTGATCGGTCATCACTGCTCCGTTCCCAGGATCCGGTCCACACCAGAGCGGAAGGACGTCCACTGCACCCGGAACGTGTCCAGGGCGACCCTGCCCGCCGGTGTCAGCGAGTAATAGCGGCGCGGGGGGCCGTTCGTCGACTCACGCCAGTCGCTGGCGATCCGCCCGGCTCGGCGCAGGCGGGAGAGCAACGGGTACATCGCGCCCTCGCTGGTGGTCAGCTGCAACTCGGAGCTGACCCGCCGGACCAGCTCCATGCTGTACATCTCCCGCTCGACGAGCAGGCCGAGAACGCAGTACTCCAGGGTGCCGCGCAGCAGCGCGGTGGTGGACGGCTCGTCACTCACGTCACGCATAGTACCTTGCACTGCAAGGGTGAAGAAAACGTCAGGCGGGACCTGACAAATCAAGATCGTCAGGCGTAGCCTGACGCGCATGTCGAACCGTGACGATGTGTGGACCCAGATTGACGCCGACTCGCCCTACACCGACGACGCCCGTGCTCGGGTGGTGCTCGCCTCGATCGCGCGCGAGCTCTCCGACCACACCCGGTCGTTCGTCACCGCCGACGGCCGTCCGCAGGTCACCATGGTCGAGGAGGCGTCACGAGCGGTAGCCAACGCGGAGCGGATGCTCGCCGCGGCCGTCGTCACGTGCCGCGCGGCGGGCATCTCCTGGAAGGACATCGGGGAGTCACTGGGAGTGACGAAGCAGACGGTCCAGGGCCGCTTTACCGGTGCCGTCGAGCAGTGGGAGTACGCCCTGGCCCGCCCCGAGCGGCTGCCGCACGGCGCGAAGTTCACCGCCGCCGTCGCCGCCGAACTCGACGGCTGGGCCGTCCGGCACCGCGAGTCGCACCAGTTCGTCTCGCGCGAGCACCCGAACGCCCCCCTCTCCGGAGGCCTGCGCCGGATGGGCCCGTTCGAGGAGCAGCTCGACATCAGCAGCCGCCGCCGGCGCCTCCTGGAGGAACACATCTTCCCCGCCGCCCAGCTGGCCCCCCTCTACGACCGCGAGGCTGTCCTGCACGACCGCCTGGCCGGCGCCGGTGTCGACGCCGCCAACAACCGGGCCGCCGCGGACAAGGCGCGCGCCCGTGCCGAGGAATGCCGCGAGCACCTGGCCAAGGAATACCCGCCCCTGACGATCGAGACGGCCGCCGGCCCGCGCATCGCCGCGACCTGGGAGACGAACGTCGGCAAATACCGCTGCCCGGTCTGCCCCACCCTCAGCAGCACCACGGCCGATGCGATCCGGCACGCCCAGATCGGACACGAACTCCCGGTCCCCCCGAGCCGCTGACCCGTCCGCTTCGCCTGACCATGGTCGCCCTGTTTCCGGTTTGTTCCCCCGGAAACGGGCGCGCGTCGGAGTCAACCTCTGGACATCGTCCCCACCTGATGACGACCATGAACAGGACACCGAGGTCGTGCCGGATCTTCATCGCTCCGCTGATCAGGAAGGACGAGCCGACATGACCGGATTCGCCGCCCGCATCCGTCGCGCCACCATGGTCGAGCATCGCGAAGCCGAGAACAGAACGTTCATCTCACGCCTGATGGCCGGCAAAGTCCCCCTGGCCGGTTTCGCCGCACTGACCGCCCAGTATTTGGTGATCTACACCGAACTGGAAGCGGCCGCCGCAGTGATGCGCGACAACGAGGCAGCCGCACCCTTCGCCGATCCGGCCCTGTCCCGGGTGCCCTCCCTGGAGTCGGACCTGGCCAACCTCTACGGCCCCGACTGGCGCTCCACCGTTCCCACCCTCGCCTCCACGCAGCGTTATGCCGAGCGGCTCCGCTCCTTCTGCCACACCTCGCCCGGCCACTTCGTAGCCCACCACTACGTCCGCTACCTGGGCGACCTCAGCGGCGGCCAGCTGATCGGCCGAACCCTGTCCGAGAAGTACGGCCTGGACCGCTCCGCAACCTCCTTCTACCGTTTCGACCAGATCCCAGATCCCCGCGCCTATAAGACGGCCTACCGCGCGAAGCTCGACACCTTGGCTCTCCCCGAGCCCGAACTGACCGCCGCCGTAGCCGAAGCCCAGCTCGCCTTCACCCTCAACGGCGCCATCTTCCAAGAACTCGGCACCGCCCACCCCCACGACCTGGCCCCCGCCGCCTGACCCCACCCTCAGCTGGCCTTGAGCGGCGCCCCAACGGCCGCGAGGCACCCCTGGGCGCCAGCCGCGTGTCTCGGCTGGCGTTGAGCGGTGTCGAATTGCCCGCGAGGCACCTCTGAGGGCCAGCCGCGTGTTTCGGCTGGCGTTGAGCGGTGTCGAATTGCCCGCGAGGCACCTCTGAGGGCCAGCCGCGTGTCTCGGCTGGCGTTGAGCGGTGTCGAAATGGCCGTGAAGCACCTCTGAGGGCCAGCCGTGCGCTTCGGCTGGCTTCAGGAGGTGAGGGCGGTCAGATCTTGGAGGAGTTCGGAGGCGGCGATCGGGTCGAGGCGGCTCAGGGGGAGGCGGCCCTTGCTGTTACGGGACCAGCGGGTGCTGGTGCCGTCGTGGAGGTAAATCTCGGTGAGTTTCTGGTCGGGGAAGTGGTCCAGGCCGCCGATGGCGATGCCGGGCTCGAGTTCGATGGCGATCTCCAGGCCGGGGGCGAGGTGGAGTTCCATGCGGTTCTGCATGCCGGCGTCCTGGGGGGCCTCGCGTTGCCAGCCGTGGCGTTCGAGGCCGATGACCTTGGTGGTGGGGAGGGTGATGTTTTCGAAGCGGGTCAGCCGGTCGCCTGTTTTCTCCTGCGGGGTGAGAGCGAAGACGGGGCGGGCCAGCTGCGGGAACGGCTGGAGGATCTCGTAGTCGGCGAAGAGTTCGGCCCAGCGGGGCACGGTGTCGCCGAGGTGGAGCGGGTGTGCGACGCCGACGATCGCATCGTCCGGGAGGGTGGTGGTTTCGTCGTCCACCGTGGAGAGCGAACGGTCCTCGGCAACCCGGAAGCTGCCGGTCACCGCGGCAGAGTCGTAGGTGGACCAGACCAGGCGGCGGACCACGTGCCACAGCAGCGGGTGGGCGACGAAGAGCTGCCGGAACTCCGCGCCGGTCCAGCGGCGGCCGGTCACCATGGCGCGTTCCAGGCGGCGGACCTGGTCGGTGGCGACCGTGCGGACGTCCTTCTTCAGGGCGGTGAACTGTTTGTAGGCCGCGGCGGCGAGTTCGGCGTTGTCGCGGGCGCCCGGCTTGGGCAGGGCCTTGAGTTGCTTGCCGGTGCTGTCGGTGACGTAGGGCCGGAGCTGCTCGTCGAAGCCGACGACGAACTGGCGGGGGCCGTAGTCGAGGTGGAGGCTGCCGTCGGGTGCGAGGCCGAAGTCGGGGACCAGGCGGTCGGCGAGTTGGTCGGCGCTGAGCCCGAGGGTGGCAGCGACCTCGGTCATCTTCAGCTCTGCCGCTGACTTGAGCCCCTTGAACTTGGCTCGCTGGGCGATGCTGTGCAGGTGCATGAGGGCGACGTCGCTGCCGATCGCGGCGAGGATCTCGACGCCGGTGACAGCCCTGGCGTGGCCGCCCTCGCCGGGCCAGGCCAGGATCAGCGGGGTGAGGCGGCGGACGGTCTCGTCGTCCCCGAGCAGACCCAGCGCGGCGAGGGCCCAGTTTTCCTTGGCGTCGGTGCCGGAGGACTGCCAGCGTTGGAAGACGGCCCAGGCGAACTCGGCGAGGTCGGCCGGTTCGCAGAGTTGCCTGACGATTTCCAGGCCGGCCCACGGCTCGTCGAGCTTGGAGATCGACAGGATGGTGAGCACGTGGCCGACCGCGTCGGTGGGAAGGGCACCTGAACCGTCCCGCAGGTGCACCGGCGGCAGAGCGGCCGGAACCGCCCAGGCGGGAGTGGGTGGCATCTTGGCCGGCAGCACGGTGAGCGGATCGGTGGCCAGCAGGGACGCGATCGCCGCCGCGGCGACCGGACCATACGGCTGGGCGGCCTCGGTGGCCGCGGACGCGGGCAGGGTCAACAGGGCCTGTTCGGCCTGGCGGCGGCCGGTGCCGGCTTTGCCGAGGGCGGGCGGCACCAGGGCCCGGGCCGCCTCGGCGGGATGCCGCTGGAACCACGTGGTGGCGACGCGGCGCAGGTTTTTGCGCCGGATCAGCCAGTCGGTCATCAGGAGGGCGATTTCCGGTGACGCGAACGGCAGGAGCAGCGTGGCCAGGTCGGGCAGAGCGCGCTGCGCCATGGTGAGGACCGCCGGCAGCGCGTCGAGTTCGAACCGGGCCGCGACGACCCGCATCCACAGCTCGGCCCGCCACGTCTCGTTGAGGCGCCAGTGGGGGAGGAGCGGACGGGCCAGCTCCTCGGGAGCGTCGGCGAAGAACTCGAACGCCTCGAACCACTTCTCCGTGCCGGCGGTGATCGACGCGGCGATGCTCGGCCAGTCGCGGTCACCATCGCTGTACCGCGGGAAGGACGTGGTGCGCCACGCCTCGCGCTCGGCCGGCAGCCAGCTCACTGTCGCCGGATCGGAGCAGACCAGGTCAGGGACCACGACGGGCTTGACCGGAGTGGGGCGGTGCAGCCACGGCGGGTCGGTCAGCAGCGGTGGCAACGCGGACGCGGGAGCGACGGTCATCGATGCAGTGTCCTGGATGATCCGCTCCACGCGTGCGGCGGCCTCGGGGCTCAGCTCGGGCAGGATCTGTGCGGCCGGCTCGCGATGGGTCAGCACGAGGCCGGGGAGCAGGTCGAGGGCCGAGGTGCCTTCCGCGAGGATCCGCAGGGCGCGGGCGGGATCGAACTCGGCCGCCTTGAGCAGGGCGGCCGAGACGTGTTTGCCGTCGGCGCGCTCGGCGAGCCCGCGCACGGCCTCGTCGCTGGGGAGCGCGGCGAGGATCGAGAGCAGGCGCTGCCTGAGCTCGGTGGTGCCGGCGGACTCGTCGAGCCAGTGCAGCAGCGCCGGAACCGCGGCCGTGCCGACGCCGTCGACGAGCGTGGTCAGCATCGCCATCGAGTTGATCACCAGGTAGGCGTGGGCGACCGGCATGAGAGCCGCCACCTGTGCCCCGGTGCCGGCGGCGGCGAGCAGGACGGCCGCGCGGTAGGCGTCGTTGTCGGCGACGGCGGACGCGACATCCTGCTCGACCCACTCCCGCTCGGTCGGCACGAGCGCCGAGACGGCGAAACTGGCATAGCGATGGGTATCGCGATAGGGCGTCAGAGCGGCAATCACCTGCGCGAACTCGTCATCCGGGACGGTCGCCAGCGCCTCGCGCACCCGCAGCATGATCTCGGCCGGGACGTCGAGGAGCCAGGCGTTGCGAGCCTCGTCCGGGCGCATGGGACGGATCCCGTAACGGGTGTCGGGGCCCGAATATCGGTGGAAGTCGTCGATGATCGTCATCGTCATGACGGTGACCGCCGCCTCGGCTGCGAAGCGCACACCCCGCTCGGCGATCCACACGTCGGCGAAGGCGGAGGCTCTGCCCCGGTCGTGGTGGCCGCCCGCCATCGTCGCGGCCGCGGCACCCGCGCCGAACGGTGTGGCGGCGGGGTCGCCGTCGAGCCACTGCCGCGCGGCGATGCGGGTGGGCTCGCTGGTGGTGGGCGCGGCGAGGATCGTCTGCGGCCGGCGGCGCTGGATGAGCTCGTCGACGGTCTGACGAGCTTTCGGCCCGGGCGTGAACCGCGGCACCCCCACACTGTCGCGCCGGGCGACGCGATGCCGATTCCAGGCCGAGGGGAAGACGAAGTCACCATCCATGCCCCGAGACGCTAGCCCCGCCGTACGACAAAATCGGGCTGTTCGGCCCGCCCAAGATCTGGGATCATCCGGCAATGTCGGACAACACACGACAACATCGCCTGACCGCCATGCGCGCCTGCGACCGGCTACTTTCCGGCGCCCGCCCGGCAACGATGCGCGAGCGCCTGGCAAAAATGCACGACCAGCTGGCAACGCCGCGCAAGGAGCTGGCAACAACGGACGAGACGGACGACCTCCCGGACTTCTACGGCGACGGCCCGGTATCCACCCTCGAAACCCGGATCGCCGACCTCCTCGGCACGCAAACCGCCGTCTTCTTCCCCACCGGCACCATGGCCCAGCAGGTGGCCCTCCGCTACGGCGCCGACCTGACCGGCCGCCGATCCGTCGCACTGCACCCACTGGGACACCAGGAAGTGCATGAGAGGCATGCGTACGCCGACCTGACCGGCCTGCGCGGCGTCCACTCCACCGCGGCACCCCGCAACCCCACAGCCGCCGACATAGCCGCACTCGACGAGCCGGTAGGCACCGTCGTGATCGAGTTACCGCTCCGCGACGCCGGTTTCGTCCTGCCGGTCTGGGACGAGCTGACCGACGTCTGCGCGGCAGCTCGGGCCTCCGGAGCCCGTGTCCATTTCGACGGTGCACGGATCTGGGAGTCCACCCCGTACCTCGGAAAGTCACTGCGCCAGGTCGCGGCTCTGGCCGACAGCACGTACGTCTCGCTCTATAAATCGATCGACGGCGTCAGCGGCGCCGCACTCGCCGGTACCACCGATCTGGCCGCGTTCGCTCGTGCCTGGCGGCACCGATACGGCGGCAACGTGTTCCAGCAGTGGCCCGCAGCCCTGGTGGCAATGACCGGTCTTGATCGCGAATTGCCCCGGCTCCCCGGCTACGTGGCCCACGCCCGCACGATCGCCACCGCTCTGGCCGCCCTACCTGGCGCCCGCGTGTATCCGGATCCACCGCACACCCATCAGTTCCGCCTCTACCTGCCCTTCCCAGCTCAAACGCTCGACGCCGCCGCGCTCGCGCTCGCGGAGCAGGAGAAGATCTGGTTCGTCGGCGGCTGGCGCGACTCGGGCGTCCCCGGCATCGCGATGACCGAGGTGACAGCAGCGGCCGCGGCCCTGGAGTGGACCGCTGCGGACGTGACCGAAATAGGTCAACGGTTCCTGGCACGGGTCACCGAGGGGTCCTAGGCTCAGCCGTGTGAGTACCTGGCTGGCCACTGTCACCTTCCCGGACGGGACCGTGCGATACGCGCAGTACAGCACCGTCGTCGAGGCGGTCTGCGAAGGTCTCCATCCCGAGGTGTGCCGGCCCGGTGAGACGTTGCCGAGCGGAAACGTCTGCTATCGCGCGGAGGCCGTCGGCGAGCGTCTGCCGTCGTTCCCGTCGGCACCGCTGTCCACGATCGACGAACTGGTTCCGGTGCGGGTCGAGCGGGAGCCCGACGACGACACCTGGCACGCGCTGTACTGCCCGAGCCGTGCCCAGCTGGTGGGGCCACTCTCCGTCCACCACCGGTATCTCCTTCAGGAGGAGATCGGCCTCGTCCGCGACGAGAACGGGGTCCGCCACCTGCGCGAATGGCCCAGCGAGGAAGCGAATTGCGGCCGCCGGATGACAGGCGAGGCGATGGAGGACGGCGCCCAGCCGACAGACGATGAAGCGGACGATGAAGCGGACGATGAAGCGGACGATGAAGCGGACGGTGAAGATGAGCATGGTGGCCGACGGGCAGGCGACCTGTTCGCGGAGTGGGACGCCCCCGACCTCTGCCGCCCCTGCCTTCTGGCCTGGCTCACCAAGCCTGACCCCACCGTTCCCCCAGCTCCAGCCATACCCGAACCAGCGACAAGGCGGGAATGGTGGCGATTTCGCAAATAGCGCCCCTTGTCGGGAGCATGGTCGGCAGCCTACGCTGCCAGCAGCAGGAAAGCGCTTTCCTCACCACGCTCGGAGGAGTTCCACATGGCAGCGCGCAGATCGATCGGCATCGTCATCAATGGGGTGACCGGTCGGATGGGCTATCGGCAGCACCTGGTCCGGTCGCTGCTCGCGATCCGCGAGCAGGGTGGCGTACCGCTCGCGGGGGGCGGGCACATCTGGCCTGAGCTGGTCCTGGTCGGCCGTGACCCGGACAAGCTCGCCGCCATCGCCGCCCAGCACGGGCTCACCGAGTGGACCACCGACCTGGACGCGGCGCTGGCCCGCCCCGATGTCGAGATCTACTTCGACGCGCAGGTGACCGCGCAGCGGGAGAAGGCGATCCGGCAGGCGATCGCCGCCGGCAAGCACGTCTACACCGAGAAGCCGCTCGCGGAGAGCTCCGCGGCCGCCGAGGAGCTGGCCGAGCTGGCCACCGCGGCGGGGGTTCGCAACGGTGTGGTGCAGGACAAGCTGTTCCTGCCGGGCCTGCGCAAGCTGAAGCGGCTGATCGATGGCGGCTTCTTCGGGCAGATCCTCTCGGTCCGCGGCGAGTTCGGTTACTGGGTTTTCGAGGGTGACTGGCAGGTCGCCCAGCGGCCGTCGTGGAACTACCGGCTCGCCGACGGCGGCGGCATCGTGATGGACATGTTCCCGCACTGGAACTACGTGCTGGAGGAGCTGTTCGGTGCGGTCCGCTCGGTGCAGGCCACCACGGCCACGCACATCACGAAGCGGGTGGACGAGCGCGGCGAGGAGTATGACGCCGACGCCGACGACGCGGCGTACGCGATCTTTGAACTCGAGGGTGGCATCGTCGCCCAGCTGAACTCCTCCTGGACCGTGCGGGTGAACCGGGACGAGCTTGTCGAGTTCCAGGTCGACGGCACCGAGGGCAGTGCCGTCGCCGGCCTGCGCGGCTGCAAGATCCAGCACCGGGCGACCACGCCGAAGCCGGTGTGGAACCCGGACCTGCCGCTCACCGGCGCCTCGTTCCGCGACCAGTGGACCGAGGTGCCCGACAACGACGAGTTCGACAACGGCTTCAAGGTGCAGTGGGAGGCGTTCCTGCGGCACGTCGTCGCCGGCGAGGCGTTCCACTGGGACTTCGGGTCCGGCGCCCGGGGCGTCCGCCTGGCCGAGGCCGGCCTGGAGTCCGCCCGCGACGGCCGGCGCGTCGAGCTGGGAAACGCCTGACATGGCCGAGGTGAATCTGCCGGGCGGGCGGAGGCTGACCCTCTCGGCCAGGGAGCCGTGGGCCAGGCCGGAAAGCCCCGCGACCAGCCGGATCGCGTATGCCGCGGCGCACGTCGTCGCTGATCCGCGCGCGGAGAACTCGCCCGGCGCGCCGGCGGTCCTCGACTGGGAGGCGACCCTCGCCTTCCGGCATCACCTCTGGTCGCACGGGTTCGGTGTCGCCGAGGCGATGGACACCGCGCAGCGCGGCATGGGTCTTGACTACACCGCGACCCGCGAGCTCATCCGCCGGAGTTCGGCGGAGGCGGCGGCCGCGGGCGGGCGCATCGTGGCGGGTGTCGCCACCGATCAGCTGCCTCCGGGCCAGGCGACATTGGATCAAGTGCGTCTTGCGTACGCCGAACAGCTCGCCGATGTCGCCCAGGCCGGCGCCGCACCGGTGCTGATGTGCAGCCGCCACCTGGCGGCCACCGCCCGCGACGCCGACGACTACCTCGGCATCTACCGTGAGCTGCTCGAACAGTCCGACAAGCCGGTCGTCCTGCACTGGCTCGGCACCGCCTTCGACCCCGCGCTCGAGGGTTACTGGGGTTCGTCCGACGTGGACAAGGCCACCGAGACCGTGCTGGAGCTGATCAACAGCAACCCGGCGAAGGTCGACGGCATCAAGGTCTCGCTGCTGGACGCCGGTCACGAGATCGGGCTGCGCCGCCGGCTGCCGGCCGGGGTACGCCTCTACACCGGTGACGACTTCAACTATCCGGAGCTGATCCGGGGCGACGAGCAGGGCTACTCGGACGCGCTGCTGGGCATCTTCGCGGCGATCGCACCGGCCGCCGCGGCAGCGCTGGCCGCGCTGGACCGGGGTGACCTGGCGGAGTACGACCGGATCTTCGCGCCGACCGTGCCGCTGTCCCGGCACATCTTCACGGCACCGACCTTCTACTACAAGACCGGCATCGTGTTCCTGGCCTGGCTAGCCGGGCACCAGGAGCACTTCACCATGGTCGGCGGTCTCCAGTCCGGCCGGTCGGTGCCGCACTTCGCGAAGCTGATCGAGCTCGCCGACGCCGCGGCGCTGCTGCCCGACCCGGAGCTGGCAGCACGCCGGGCGAACAAGTTCTTTGAGGTGATGGCGGGATGAACCGGTTCTCCTTCAACCAGATCACGGCGAAGCACTGGGCCCTGCCCGAGCTCGTCGAGGGCCTGACCAGCGCCGGTGTCAGCCAGGTCGCGCTCTGGCGCGAGCCGGTCGCCGAGTACGGCCTGGAGCGCTCCGCCGCCCTGGTCCGCGACGCCGGCCTCACCGTGACGACCCTCTGCCGCAGCGGCTTCTTCCAGGCACCGGACTGGTTCGACGACAACCGCCGGGCCGTCGACGAGGCCGCCGCTCTCGGCACCAACGTGCTGGTCCTGGTCTCTGGCGGCCTTCCCGAGGGGTCGAAGGACATCGCCGGAGCGCGGCAGCACGTCGCCGACGCGATCGCCCAGCTGGTGCCGTACGCGGCTGCCGCTGGGGTGACGCTGGCGATCGAGCCGCTGCACCCGATGTACGCCGCCGACCGCTGCGTGATCAGCACCTGGGACCAGGCGATGGCGATCGCCGAGCAGCACCCGGTCGGGCACGTCGGTGTCACCGTCGACACCTACCACCTGTGGTGGGACGACACCGCGCTCGACAAGATCGCGCGGGCCGGCGAGCGGATCGCGATCTACCAGCTCGCCGACTGGATCACCCCGCTGCCGGCCGGGGTCCTCACCGGGCGCGGCCTTCCCGGTGACGGCTGCGTCGACATGCGGGCCTTCCACACCGCCGTGGAGAACGCCGGCTACACCGGTCCGATCGAGGTCGAGATCATGAACGAGGAGCTCTGGCAGCGTCCCGGGCCGGAGATCCTCGCCGCCGCCATCGCCGGATACCGGGCGATCTAGCAGCTCCGAGACCGGCCGGCGCGGTCAACGGCGATCACGCGTACCGGTCTCGGTAAGCCGGCCGGTTTCAGGGCCGCCGCCATGCCGTCAAGCGGAACTGGAGCCGGCCGGCGTCGGCGAACGAGGGGCAGCCGGATCAGGCGGTGGCACCCTATGATCATGTCCCGTGCGGCATCTGGCCGCCGGATCCTTGGGGAGGATCCACATGCGACGCTCCTCGCGTCTGGGCATGATAACCATCGCCACCGTCTCCTCCGGCTTTCTTCTGGCCGCACCCGCGCAGGCCGCCACCACCGGCGTGGCCACGGCGGGCGTGAGCACGGTGCAATACAAGGCGGCGACCGCCAAGCAGAACAGGGTCGTCGTCACCCGCTCCGGCAACACCGTCACGATCGACGACCGGGTCGCGATCAAGGCCGGTAAGGGCTGCAAGAAGGTCAAGGGTGACAAGACCAGGGTCAAGTGCCGGACGTCCAAGGCACCGGCCCGGCTGAAGGTCTACACGTACGACCGGAACGACTCGATCCGCAACAGCACGAGCCTGCCGATCCACGCGGACGGCGGCACCGGGAACGACACCATCGTCGGCGGATCGGGTAAGGACGCCCTGCACGGCTGGACCGGTTCCGACCGGATCTGGGGTGGCGGCGGCGAGGACCACATCTGGGGCTGGACCGGCACGAACACGATCTACGGCGGTGCCGCCAAGGACACCATCCACGGCGGCGACAACGTGGACCGGATCTTCGGCGAGGGCGGCAAGGACGAGATCTTCGGTGCCGGCGGCAACGACCACATCGACGGCGGCGCCGAGCGCGACTGGCTGATCGGTGAGGACGGCAACGACTCCATCTGGGGCGGCACCGGCGACGACTACATCGACGGCAGCTGGGGCGACGACGTCATCTCCGGCGGCGACGGCCTCGACGAGCTGCACGGCGACGACGGCAGCGACCGTGTTTACGGCGGCGCGGACAGCGACTGGATCTACGCCCACGCCATCAACGGCAACGCCAAGGGCGCGGACTACTACTCCGGCGGTGCCGGACACGACACCGTGACCTATGCCTCGTACTACGACGCGGCGATCACCGCGGACGCGGACGGTGTCAAGGGCGACGACGGTGCGGCCGGCGAGCACGACACGATCGCCACCGACGTCGAGAGCCTCCGCGGCGGTGACGGTGACGACAAGCTGTACGGCCGGCCCGGCGACGACGACCTCACCGGTGGACCGGGCAACGACTCGATCTACGGCAACGGCGGTGAGGACACACTCTGGGGCGACGAGGGTGACGACCTGCTGGACGGTGTCACGAACGACAGCGCGTACGACCAGATCGACGGCGGCGAGGGCACGGACAAGTGCCTTCGCGACGAGCTGGACGTCGACCAGCGCTGCGAGAGCTAGGGCTGCGAGAGCCTAGGGCTGACGCGAGCGGAGCTCCACCAGGAGCCCGTCGCGATCGGTGAGAACAGCGCCCAGGATGCGCCGGCCTGCCGCGAGCAGGTCGGCGACATCCGGGGTGCTCAGCGCATACATCACCAGCGCACCGTCCCGGAACGAGCTCACGATCCCGGCGCGGCGCAGCACCGCCAGCTGCTGTGACAGGTTCGAGGCTTCCACGTCGATCTCGGCGAGCAGGTCGCGTACCGGTTTCGGGCCGTCCTGCAGCAGCTCCAGCACCCGGATCCGGACCGGGTGGCCCAGCGTGCGAAACATCTCGGCCTTCGCCTGGTACAGCGGCACTGACACGACGCGTCCCTCCGCCTGGACCGATGGCTCTACCGCATCTCCAACGCGAGAGGTGCGAAGTGGTTGTGGCAGATGAGCACTTTCGGAGTTGCAGAAATCCGCAACTGACCGGCTTGACGTAACGAAGCTCTCACGGCGTCGTCTGTCCGAACCGGACTCGATGTGCGACCCGATCCGCCGGGTGTCGGACACGATTCGGCAAGACCGCACAGAAGCCGTGGAGGGACCGTAATGCCGGACATGGACGTAGCTCTCAAGGACGCGATGCAGATCGACGGCGCCATCGGCGTCGCTCTCGTGGACCGTTCGAGCGGAATGGCACTGGGCATCGCCGGCGGCGGCCGGGACTTCGACCTCACCGTGGCGGCGGCCGCGAACACCGAGGTTATCCGGGCGAAGCTGCGCACCATGGAGATGCTCAACCTGCACGAGAACGTCGAGGACATCCTGGTCACCCTCGACAGCCAATATCACCTGCTCCGGCCCCTGACCGGCCGGTCCGGGCAGGGCCTGTTCCTCTACCTCGCGCTGAACAAGGACCGGGCGAACCTCGCGCTCGCCCGGCACCAACTCAAGCGCATCGAGGCAGGCCTCGATATCTAGAGCCGTGGGTACGCGCTCCGCGACGGGTCATCCCGATGATCCGGCCGCGGCGTGACCGGGGTGAAGAAGGATGTGCTCGGAGCCGGGTCGCGTACCGGGTCTCCGTCGAGGATCTCGGTCATCCGGCGGACCGTCGGGTCACCCTCGTCGGCCACGTAGTCGTGTTCGCGCGTACCGTCGCGGCCGTCGGGGATGCCCAGCGACCGGAACAGCGGCGTGGTCAGGAACGTGACGATCAGGTTCACCGCCAGCGCGACGATCCCGACGTAGATGCTCGCGTCGCTGTTGATGCCGATGGTCTCCAGCGGCCAGGCCGATCCGCCGAAGTGCTCGCGCACCACGGTCCGGCCGTCGGCTCCGCCGAACTTGGGCACCTGGTAGAGCATCACCATGCCGACGAGCAGGCCGGAGCCGATCCCGGTGGCGAGCGCCCAGCGGTGGAACCAGTTGGTGTAGAGGCCGAGCGCCACCGCCGGCAGCGTCTGCATGATCACCACGCCGCCGATGAGCTGAAGGTCGATCGCGAACTGGGTGTTGAGCAGCAGGATCACGAGCAGGGCACCGAACTTCACGGTCAGCGAGACGGTCTTGCTGACGTACGTCTCCTCCTTGGCGGAGGCGCCCGGCCGGATGTACTCCCGGTAGATGTCGCGGGTGAACAGGTTGGCCGCCGCGATCGACATGATCGCGGCCGGCACCATGGCGCCCACGCCGATCGCGGCGAAGACCATCCCGGCGGTCCAGGCGGGTGCGTTCTGGCTGAACCACTGGGGCACGACAGTGTTGCTGTTACCGCCGATCGCCTGGGTGTTGCTGTAGATCGCCGCGAACCCGACGAGCATCAGGATGCCGAGGGTCAGCGTGTAGATCGGTAGTACGGCCAGGTTGCGCCGCAGCGTGCCCCGGTTCCGTGACGCCAGCACGCCGGTGAGCGTGTGCGGGTAGAGGAAGAGCGCGACCGCCGAGCCGAGCGCCAGCGTCACGTAGTTGAGCTGGCTCTGCGGCGCGAGCAGCAGCCCGTCGTCGACACGCGGGGTCGCCGTGAACTTCTCCTGCGCCAGCCGGAACACCGGTTCCCAGCCGCCCGGCATCATCGACACGATCATCACCACGGACAGCACCGACCAGAGCACCAGGGCGTCCTTGACGATCGACACCAGCGCCGGCCCGCGCAGCCCGGAGCTGAACGTGTAGACCGCGAGCACCAGGAACGCGACGGTCAGCGGCCAGCCCTTGGGCAGGCCCATCACCTCGAAGACCGCCTCGATGCCGATGAGTTGCAGAGCGATGTACGGCATCGTGGCGACGATTCCCAGCACCGCGACGATCGTGCCGAGTTCCCGGGAGCCGAACCGGGCCCGCACGAACTCGGCAGGCGTGACGAAACCGTGCACGTGGCAGACCGACCAGAACCGCGCCAGCACCACGAAGAGCATCGGGTAGACGATCACCAGGAACGGCACCGGGAAGAAGCCGGCGGCTCCCAGCCCGTACACCAGGGTGGGCACCGCGACGAACGTGTAGGCCGTGTAGACATCGCCGCTGAGCAGGAAGAACGTCACCCAGTTGCCGAACGCCCGGCCGCCGAGTCCCCACTCCTCAAGGCTGTGGATGTCGTTCGGCCGGCGCCACCGCGCGGCCGAGAAACCCATCACCGCGACCACGCCGAAGATCAGCACGAAGACGGTGAGCTGCACCGCCTGGTCGTCCATGGCCGGCACGTCAGCGCACCCTCGTGTGGACGAAGGCGATGACACCGCTGGCCAGGAACGCGAACCCGAGCTGGCACCAGTAGAAGAACGGCAGCCCGAGGAACGCCGGTTCGATGCGGTTGTAGAGGGCCGGCACCAGCGGCAGGACGATCGGGATCAGCAGCAGCCAGTGGTAGGGGTTGGAGTCCGGGCGGCGGAAGAAGCCGCTCAGGGTCCGGCGCTGCGGCATCTCGTCGTAGAGAGCCGCGTGCCGGGGACGGGAGATCGGCATGGTCCGCGGTATCTCGGAACGCGGCGGCCATTCCGACGGTGGGCTCTGCAATGAGGAGTGCCAGTCGGGTGATCCGTATCGCCTGTCCGCCATGGCAGCCTCCGGAGGGTGATCAAGTGTCCACCGGGCGCAATGCTCGCAGGTGATCTAGATCACGATCATCATCCGTTCGGGGGATGGCTGATCATCCTTTCATTCACTTCTGTCTATCGTTAGGACGGTTGGTGGTTCGCCATGCACACTGGTCTACGTGCTTGCTCCGCCGATGCCCGAGATCGGCACCGCGATGATGATCCAGCAGTGGCGGCAGCTGACGTTCCTGCACTGGCGCTATCCCGTCGACGCGGTGCGACCCCTGCTCCCCGCGGAACTCACCCCGCACACCATCGACGGTGACGTCTGGGTGGGGCTGATCCCCTTCCTGATGTGCGAGGTGCGGCCGCCCGGGATTCCCGAGCTGCCGTGGCTCTCCCGCTTTCCGGAGACCAACCTGCGCACCTACGTCACCGGCCCCGACGGCGGCACCGGCATCTGGTTCTTCTCGCTCGACGCCGCCCGGCTGCCGGCCGTCGCCGCCGCCCGCGCCGGGCTCAACCTGCCCTACCGCTGGGCCAGGATGTCGCTGCGCGATGACGGCGACACGATGACCTACCGGGGCGTCCGTCGTTACGAGCCGCGCGGTGCCGGTTACCGCATCAGCGTGCGACGCGGCGCCGAGCACGCCGAGACCGAGCTCAGCCCGCTCGACCACTTCCTCACCACCCGGCATCGGCTCTACACCGTGAAGCTCGGCCGTCTGGTCACTGTGGACGTGTGGCATCCACCCTGGCCACTGCACCGCGCCGAGGTGGTCGACCTGCGGGAGGACCTCACCGTCGCGGCCGGACTGCCCCGGCCGCACGGTGCGCCACTCGTGCACTGGTCACCGGGCGTGCGCACGAGGATCGGCATGCCCCGCATTCTCAGATGAACTCCGCGGCCAGCATCCCGAACTGCAGCTCGTTGCTCCACTCGCCCTTGAACATCTCGTTCTCCACCAGCCGCGCCTCCTGGCGCATGCCGAGCCGCAGTGCCACTTTCGCCGACGCCTGGTTGCGCTCGTCGACCCGGGCCACGATCCGGTGCAGGCCCAGCTCACGGAAGCCGAGCCCGAGCAGTGCCCGCGCCGCCTCGGTGGCATAACCCTGACCGGCGAACTCCGGGTTGAACACATAGCCGATCTCACCACCGCTGTGCTCCCGGCTGTGCCACATCAGCACCACGTCGCCGACCAGCTCACCGGTGTCGCGGCGCTCGACCCCGAGCAGCAGGCCCTGCCCCTCGTCGGTCAGCTCGCGGACGGCCCAGCGCCCCTCGATCCGCTCGATGATGCTTTCGCGCGTCATGGGCTCGAACGGCACGTAACGGCACACGTCGGGCAGGCCCCGATAAGCCAGCAGGGCGTCGGCGTCGTCCAGCGTCACCGGGCGCAGAGCGAGCCGTTCGGTCAGGACGGGGAAGGTCGGTCGCAACACAGGCACGCGCCGATAGTGCCATCCCGCCGCTCTTTTCGCACACCCGTTCGAGTTATCCACACCCTGTGTGCAACCCCTGTGGATGGTCGCTCCAGGCGGTCTCCGCACGCTTTTCTTTTTGTACGCCTTTTCGCACAGTCACGCCGGCTCCACGCGACCTGACTGCCGGGTACAGACCGTGCCGCGCCTGCCGGGCGTGAGTGGGTGGTCCCGGTCGGAACGCGGGTCAGATGCGGTGGTCGCCGGCGCTCGTGTGCCGGTTGACCAGCAGCCAGGCGCCCGGCAACAGGGCGGCGGCCAGACCCGTCTTGAGGATGTCGCCGATGACGTAGGGCGCGAGGCCGTTGGCCAGGGCCGACGCCAGATCCATGCCGGTCGCGAAGGCGAGCCAGGGAACGCCGATCAGGTAGATCAGCCCGTTGCCCGCGGCCATCAGCGTGATCGTGAGGCCCGGCCGGCGGTCCGCGCCGAGGGCTGCGAGCTGGCCGGTCAGGGCCGCCGCGACGATGAAGCCGACCAGGTAGCCCGCGGTGGCGGTGGGCCAGCCCGACTCGCCGCCGGCGAACCAGGGGACACCGAGGGCGCCCGCCACCGCGTACAGCAGCATGCCGGCCGCGCCCCGGCTCGCGCCCAGGGTGGCGGCGGCCAGCAGGACGGCGAAGGTCTGTCCGGTGATCGGCACGGGTGATCCGGGGACCGGGATGGCGATCTGCGCGGCCGCGCCGACGGCTGCCGCGGCGCCAACGGTGAGGACCACGTCGCGCACCGCGGAACGGCCCCAGACGTCGGCGAGCACACCTGTGGGGCGGCCGGGAACCATCGTGCTGAGTACGCCGTCGGTCACCGCACACCCCTTCTGTTCACGTAGGACGAACCCTAGGGTCCGCTGATCGGTAGCGGCAGAGGTCAGCCGGGAAATGTGATGCTCATGTGATCGTTAACAGAAACCGGGACCGGAGGCATCCGCCCCCAGTCCCGGTCCATGATCAGAGAGTGAGCGTCCAGGTGTTGATGTAGCCGGTGTCGTTGCGGTAGGTGTCCTGCACCTTGAGGCGCCAGGTGCCGTTCGCCGCCTCGCTGGACAGGTTGGTGGTGTACGTCGCGTTGACGTTGTCAGCGCTGTCGGAGGTCGACACGGGCTTCAGGTTGTAGGTGCTCCCGTCCGGCGCGACCAGGTCGACCCGGAGGTCACCCCGGAACGTGTGGACGATGTTCACCGCGACCTTGGAGGTCGACGAGGCGTTGCGGGCACAGCCGCTGATCGCGATGTCGCTGTAGACCGCGGCACCCAGGTCCGGGATGGACACGTCGGTGGCGTTGGTCGCCGTGCAGCCCGCCGGCGGGTTGCTCGGTGAGCTGGTCGGCGACACGGTGGGCGACGTGGTCGAACCCGAGCAGGTCGGGTCGGCCGACTGGGCCGGCATGCTGACCGCGTCCCAGGCCGCCTTGACCGTGTTGAAGACCGTGCAGTTGTTCGGGTACAGGTTCTTCGCCGCGGTCAGCGTCCAGGTGCGGTACTTGACGTACGACGAGCTCGACGTCTTCATCAGCATCGCGTTGTACATGACCTTCATCGCGGTCTGGATGCCGACACCGGTGATCGCGCCGGAGCCGCTGCACCGGGTGCTGGCCGGCTGGCCGTTCGTCGGGTTGGTGCCCTCGGCGAGCAGGTAGAACCAGTGGTTGCCGGGACCGGCCGCGGCGTGCACCTCGTCGCTCGGCGTGCTGCTGGAGTAGCAGTTGTCGTCCCCGGCGAGCGACGGGTTGTACATGTAGCGGATCGGGCCGCTGCCGACCAGGTTGACCTCTTCGCCGACCTGGTAGTCGGGGGCGTCGCTGGGGTTGTTCGCGAACCACTCGGTGGCCGCGCCGATGGTGTCGGCGACGAACTCCTGGGTGTTGCCGCGAGAGATGCCGCCCGGCGTGGTGTCGTCGACGCCGTGACCCAGCTCGTGGCCGACCACGTCGGCCGAGCTGATCCACTGGCCGGCGGTGTTCTTGCCGATCTGGATCTGGGTGCCGTCGTAGTAGGCGTTCTGCTGGTTGAGGCCGACCCGGATCGGCCAGCCGCCGCCGCTGCCGTTGAAGCCGTTGCGGCCGAGCCAGCTGCTCAGCATCGCCTTCTGCTTCTGTGCGGTGTAGAAGGCGTCGACACAGCCGGTCTCCCGGTTGGTGCCGGTGCCGTTGCCCCACGCGTTGTCGGTGCCGCTGAAGACCGTGTTGTTCGCCGCGTCCTGGCAGCTCAGGGTCGTCATCGACGGGTCACGCAGGCTGTAGGTCGAGCCCGAGAGGGTGGTGTCCAGGCTGACCGCACCGTTGATCCAGCCGGTGCCGGTGCCCGCCACGTCCATCACGTTCTCGTAGGTGCGCAGCACCGCGCCGGTGAGGGCGTCGACGTCGACGGTGAGCCGGCTGATGCCCTCCTCGCTGGTGCCCTTGATGGTGGACTCCCACGCCAGGCGCGGGGTGCCGGTCGTGCTCTCCACGACGAGCCGGGTGCCCTCGACCTCCTTGACGGTCTTGAGCTCGGCCTTGGCGATGGGGAGCGACTCGGCCGCGGTCAGCTTCGGGGTTACCGAGAGCGAACCGAGCGGCCGGGACTGGGCGACCGACGTGTACTTCGTCTGCCCGGCGTTGTCGGTGACGACGACGAAGTCTCCGCCGATCACCGGGAGGCCTTTGTAGACCCGGTCGTAGGGGACGTACTGGAGGTTCTCGGAAGAGATCACCGGGTGTTGCACGAACGCCTCGTCGGCGCTGGCGAGCAGCACCGCTGGGCGGTCGGCCACGAGCGCCGACGCGGAGTCCGCGGCCGCGGCGGCTGCCGCGGCGGGGGATACCGGCTGGGCGGTCGCCGGTCCGGCGACCGCCACCATGGCCGACGCCACCGCGGTTGCGGCAGTCACGGCGATGACGACAGGGGTACGGGATTTCACGCGCATACTCCTTTCCCGTCCGTGGGGTGCCGGACGGGCCTCAACCGTCCATGGACGGTAGGTCACACCGGGGTGACTTGAGGTGAGACGTTATGCATCGATGGACGTCACCGAATCGGGGAAAACCCTTGCGGTGCCCGGCGGAGTGCGGGTGGTCAGCCGCCGATCTCGTTGACCTCGACCAGCGGAGCGTCGTTCCACCACTGCGCGTGAACGATGAAGCTGCGCGCTGTCGAGGTGAAATACACCACCAGGTTCGTGTCCGATCCCTGCTTCTGCACGCTGTAACCGTCCGCCGGAGTGGCGGTGACCAGCGTGACGATGCCGCGGCTGGTCATCTTGATGACCGCCTGGCCGCCGTCGCAGCGGAACGTCCGCACGTAGGTCTTCACGCCGTCGTCACCGGTGGTGACGGTCCAGCCGTTTTCGGTGGTGGTCGGCGGCGTGGTGGTCGCCGGTGCCGTGGTGGCCGGGGCGGTGGTGGCGCCGGTGGGTGGTTTCGACGACGGCTTCCGAGATGTCTTCGACGGTGAGGGACTGTCCGTCCCGGGATCCTCGTCGGTCGGCTCGGGGCGCTCCGGTACGGCCGGCGGCGGCGTGGGCGAGCTGGTCGTGGTGACGGCGACCTCGGCACCCGGCAGCTGACCGAGCTCCGGCAGCGCCTCTTCACCGGCGCGAGCGGCGTTCAGCACGGGCGAGAGCGCGAACGAGGAGAGCACGATGCTCGTGGCTGTGGCCACACACCACCCGGCTATCGGCAGCCACCTGGAAGATCGCACGCGGCCATCCTCTCACCTGGCCCTATTGTGTGCGCCATGGCGTTGATCCTGTTGGTCGAGGACGACCGCATCATCACGGCTGCCCTGACCCGTGCGCTGACCGACGCCGGGCACGTCGTGCGCCCGGTCGGTCAGGCCGCCCATGCGTTGCGCATCGTCTCTCAGGAGCGGCCGGACCTGGTCATTCTCGATCTCGGGCTGCCTGACATCGACGGCACCGACGCGCTGCGGATGATGCGCACGGTGTCCGACGTGCCGGTGATCGTGGCCACCGCGCGGCGGTCCGAGGCGGACATCATCGCGTTGCTGCAGGCCGGTGCCGACGACTACGTGACGAAACCGTTCTCCGGCGGGCACATCCTGGCGCGAATCTCCGCGGTGCTGCGCCGGGCGCGGGTCACCACCGAGCAGCAGCCGAACACCATCACCGTGGGTGAGCTGGTGATCATGCCGAGGCAGCGGCGGGTGGAGCTGCGGGGCGAGCCGTTGCAGCTCACCCGGCGCGAGTTCGACGTCCTCGCGTACCTGGCGGAGCGGGTGGGTCAGGTGATCAGCCGCCGGGAGCTGATGAACCAGGTCTGGCAGCAGGCCCGCATCGGCGAGGAACAGACGATCGACGTGCACATCTCCTGGCTGCGCCGCAAGCTCGGCGAGACGGCCGCGAAACCTCGTTTCCTGCACACCGTCCGGGGAGTCGGCGTCATGATGGTCGATCCGCAGTGAGGTGGGCCCTCAACCGCCTGGCGCTGGCGATCACGTCGATGGTGGCCCTGGCGTTCCTCGTGCCGCTGGCGTTCGCGACCCGGCAGATCGCCTACGACCGGGCCATCTCCGAGGCCCGGCAGCAGGCGACGGCGATGGTGACCGTGCTGGGCGTCGACAGCGACCTGGTGGAGCTGACGAACGCGGTGGCCAGCACCGCGGCCGGCAGTGCCGGGCAACTCGCCGTGCACCTGCCCGAGCTCGCGCCGATCGGCACCTCGCACCTCACCACCGGCCAGGTCCAGCGTGCTCTTTCCGAGCGCCGCTCGGCGACCGCCGAGGCACCGGGGGGAATCGCGTATCTGCAGCCCACGGTGATGAGCGATGGCCGTACCGTCGTGGTTGAGGTCTTCGTCCCGCAGGAGGAGACCCGCCGCGGTGTGCTGACCGCCTGGCTGGCCCTCAGCGGTCTCGCGGTCGTCCTGGTCGGTGGTTCGACGTTGCTCGCCGATCGGCTCGGCAGCCAGCTGGTCCGATCCACCCGCCAGCTCGCGGCGGCGACGCGCCGGCTCGGCGGCGGCGAGCTGAACGAGCGCATCACCCCGACCGGGCCGCGCGAGCTGCGCGACGCGGCCCGGGACTTCAACACCATGGCCGACGACCTGCGCCGGCTTCTGGACCGCGAGCGCGAGCTCGCCGCCGATCTTTCACACCGATTGCGTACGCCGCTGACCGGCCTGCGCCTGGACGTGGAGGCGATGCCGCCCGGCCCGATCGCCGAGCGGATGCAGCAGGCCTGTGACCTGCTCGACGAGGAACTCGAAGCGATCATCAACGGTGCCCGGCTGGGCAGCATCGAATCCCGGGGCACCGAGCAGTGCGACCTGGTCGAGGTGCTCGCCGACCGGCTGGCCTTCTGGTCGGTGCTGGCCGAGGACCAGGAACGGCCCTGGGAGGTGGTCGGCGGCAACGAGCCGGTGATGGTGCCGATGCCGGCCAGCGAGGTGATCCTGGTCGTGGACGCGCTGCTGGGCAACGTCTTCTCGCACACCCCCGACGGCACGGCGTTCCGGGTCCTGGTCTCCGGGAGCGGACTGCTCGTCGACGACGCCGGCCCCGGTATCGCCGATCCGGCGAGCGCCGTGCGGCGCGGGTTCAGCGGTGCCGGATCGACGGGTCTGGGCCTGGACATCGTGCGCCGGGCCGCGGAGACCGTTCGCGGGCAGCTCGTCATCGACCGCAGCCCGCTCGGCGGTGCCCGGATCGGTTTCCTGCTCCACGCCGCGCCCGAGCCTCCCGAGCAGCCACGACGCACCCGCCGCGCATTTTCGTAAGGTTTTCGGTGCCTTTAAGGCTCCGTTATGGAAGCTCCGTTTAACGTTCCGGCCGTACCAGCCAGGACGACATGTATGGAGCTGACATGCGCAGGAAGATCGCCTACCCGCTGGCTACCCTCGGGATGGTCGCATCGAGCTTGGCCGTCGCGTCGTCGCCCGCCCTGGCGCACGGCTACGTGTCCTCCCCGCCGAGCCGCCAGGCGCAGTGCGCCGCCGGCGCGGTGGCGAACTGTGGTGCCATCCAGTTCGAGCCGCAGAGTGTCGAGGCCCCGAAGGGCTCCACCCAGTGCAACGGGGGGAACGCCAACTTCTCGGTGCTCAACGACAACTCCCGCAACTGGCCCGCGACGAGCGTCGGCAGCTCGGTCACCTTCAACTGGGTGCTGACCGCCCGGCACCGGACCGCCACCTGGGTGTACTCGATCGGCGGCAAGCAGATCGCGTCGTTCAACGACAACAACGCGATCCCCAACGCGACCGTCTCGCACAAGGTCGACGTCAGCGGCTTCTCCGGCCGGCAGACCGTGCTCGCGGTGTGGAACATCGGTGACACGATCAACGCCTTCTACAGCTGCGTGGACCTGAACATCGGCGGTGGTGGCGGTTCGACGCCGACCACGGCGCCGACGACGGCCGCTCCGACCACGCCGCCCACCAAGGCTCCGACGGCCGCTCCGACCACGGCACCGACCACTGTCGCGCCGACCCGCACCGCGACGACGGCACCGACCAGCACCTCGAAGCCGGCGAACGGCAAGGAGTGGGCGCCGGGTGTGGCGTACCGGGTCGACGACGTGGTGACCTACGAGGGCGTCTCCTACAAGTGCCGCCAGGGGCACAGCTCGATCCGCAGCTGGGAGCCCTCCATCTGGACGCTCGCCCTCTGGCTGCCGCTGTGAAGCCGGCCGCCGCTGTGAAGCCGGCCGCCGCTGTGAAGCCGGCCGCTGCTGTGAAGCCGGCTGCTGTGAAGCCGGCTGCTGTTAAGCGCTGGGTAGCGCTCGCCCTGGCCGCCCCGCTCCTGCTCGGAGCATGCGGCACCGACACGGGCAAGGACGCCGCGGCCCCGGCCGCCGGGACGGCGCAGACGCAGAACGTCAAGAACGTGTCCGAGATCAGCGCCGGATCGACGTTCAACGACACCGACGTGATGTTCCTGCAGATGCTGGTGGACAACCAGGAGCAGGGCCTCGAGATGGTGGAGATCGCCGCCGAGCGCGCGCAGCGCCCGGAGGTCGTCGACTTCGCGAAGGCCGTACAGGCCACGCAGAACGACGAGATCTCGATGATGAAGAACTGGCTCACCGAGTGGGGCAAGCCGACGAAGGTGGACGAGCGGGTCAGCCTGCACGCCGATCACGGCGGCATGCCGAGCACCGGTGACCAGGAGATCGAGGCGCTGCGCACGGTCGGTAAGGGTAAGTTCGAGACCGCCTTCCTCAACCTCTTCCTGGCGCACCAGCACAACGCTGTCGAGATGGCCGGGCTGGAACTGGACAAGGGCGGCAACGAGCTGGCCAAGTCGTACGCGGAGCGGGTCAAGCAGTCCCGCTCCGACCAGGTGCAGCAGATGCTGAAGCTTCTCAACGGCTGATCGTCCCAGCCCGAACAGAGCGACCCGCGTGGGGAACCGCGGGTCGCTCTGTTCGTCGTATGGGCAGAATGGGTGGCTTGCCCGGATTACGTTACGTGCGTCGGAACTCTCTCGGAGGCGCACGTGCACGCTTTGGCCCGTACATCCGCAGTGGCTCTTTCCATGGCACTCGCTGCCGGCGCGGCAGCGACGCCGGCCGCCGCCACGCCCGCGTCGCTCTGGGACCACCCCGGCTACGACGCGGAGGACAGCTACTACAACCCGGCAGAATCGGTGGTCAACGCCGGCAGCATCGGCCGGCTCACCCGGAAGTGGTCGGTCAACCTGCGCAAGAGCGACGAGAGTTGCTCCGGGCCGTCCGCACCGGTGGTCGCCGGTGGGCGGATCTTCGCCAGCGACCACCTCGGCATCTCCACCTATGGCGCGGCCGACGGGAAGCTGAACTGGCGCTACGACTGGCCCGACATGATGGACAACGACACGCCCGTGATGGCTGTCAGCGACGGCCTGCTGATCGCCGCGAACGGTGACTGCAACTCACAGAGCGACCCGGACGGGCAGCTCACCGCCCTGGACGTCGCCACCGGCAAGATGCGCTGGGGCCTCGGATCGGACATGCCGATCAACTCCGTGGTGGTGGACAAGGGCGTCGTGGTGATCTCCGGCTGGTCGCAGTCGGACGAGGACGCCGTCGTCGCCTACCGCGCGAGTGACGGGAAGATGCTGTGGCACAAACCGCGGTACGCGACCACCGGCGTCTCGGCCAACGGTGTCCTGCTGATCCACAAGACCGACGGCTACGGCGTACCGGCGGGGGAGACGGCGGCAGTGGACATCGGCGGTGGCGCCACCCGGTGGACGCGCAAGGGTGCCTGGCCGGCGCAGGCGGCGAGCCCGCGCGCTGATCGGTTCTATGTCACCGCCGGCGGCCGGTCGCCCGCTGATCGCAGCCTGGTCGCGCTCGACGCCGCCACCGGAGCGGTCGTCTGGACCGCCGCGGGCAAGGCGAGCGAGCTGATCGCGGCCGACGGGCGCCGGGTCTACCGTGCCGAGGGGCGCGCCGTCGAGGCCCTGGACGCCGGCAACGGCCAACGGCTGTGGATCACCCAGCTGAACACCGATGTCGTGCAGCCGGTCCGGGCCGGTGGGCTTCTGTACGCGGGCGGCGCGGTCCTGAACGCGTCCGACGGTACGGTGGCCGGCTCGGTGTTCGGTGGCCGTGTCGTGGTCACCGGCGGGCGGATCCACCAGGTGATTGGCAGTGTCCTGGTGGCGTATGCGCCCTGATCAGGGCGCACCGATCAGCGCTTCCAGGTGCGGGTGGTCAGGTAACGGATGTTGCCGACCTTGTCCCGGGCGCGGAGCTGCACCTTGATCGTCTTGCCGTACTTGCTGGTCTTCACGGAGAAGGCGTATGCCGACTTCCAGTCCCACTGAGCGAGCTTGCCGTTGATCCACAGCTCGACCCGGTAGACACCCGACGCGTCGCTCGCCGTCGCCTTGATCTTGACGGTGCCCTTGACCTTGGCCTTGTTCTTCGGGCCGGACTTCCAGGTCAGCGTGGGAGCCAGGTTGTCGGCGACCAGGTTGCGGTTGAGGGTGCCGACGTTGCCGGCCCGGTCGGACACCTTCCACTGCAGCTTGACCGTGCGGTTGAGGGTGCCGCTCGCATACCGGACGGCGTACGGGGCGGTGGTGTCGGTGCCGATGAGGCGGCCGTCGGCGAACAGCTGGGCGTTGGTGATCCCGGAGCCGCCGGCGTCGGTGACCTTGTCGGCGGTCACCGTGACGGTGCCCCGGAACCGGGCCATGTAGCCCGGGGTCACCACGCCGATGACCGGGCGGGCGGTGTCGACCTTCGTCACGGCGCGGTCGGCACGGATCTCGCCGAAGGCCAGCCACCTGTCCTCGGCGGCCGGTGCGGTCGCGGTGGTGGTCAGCGCGTTCTCGAGGGTCCACTGGTTGGCCGCCGCGGTGCGCGACTTGATCAGGCCCGCGACGCCCGAAGCGAGAGCCGTGCTGAACGAGGTGCCGCAGACCGGCTGGGTGCCCCCGGTCGAGGTCGAGGCGGTGGCACAGTACGGCGCGGCCAGGTCCACCCAGCTCGCCCCGAAGTTGGAGCCCTCGTGGCGCTTGCCGGCCGGGTCGGTGCCCGCGACGGCCAGGACACCGGAGTTGGCGGCCGGGAAGTACTTGAGGTTGCCGCGGTCGTCGTTGCCGGCACTCGCCAGGACGATGGCGCCCCTGCTCCGGGCGTAGTCGATCGCGGTCTGCAGAAGGGCACTGGAGTCCGGGTTGTTCGTCTGGTCCGGCGCGCCGAAGGACAGGTTGATGATCCGGGCGCCCTTGTCGGCGGCGTAGGTGATGCCCTCGGCGATTTCGACGGCGAACGTGGTGCCGTGACTGTCAACCGCCTTGACCGGCAGGATCTTGCAGGCCGGGCAGGCGGCCTTGACCAGGGAGGCGACCGAGGTGCCGTGGCTCGCTTTGTTGTCGTCGCGGGCGTCGGCCGGGTCGGGGGCGTTCTCGATCACGTTGGCGCCGGGCAGGACCGAGCCGGTGAGATCGCCGACCGGGGTGACGCCGGTGTCGACGACCGCGATGGTGACCGGGCTCCACGTGGTGGCGGTCTTGAGGGCGGCGGGGACGGCCAACTGGGCGAGGGCGTCGGTGACCGTCGGGGTGGGTTCGTCGGCGGGCGCTTCCTCGGCTGGAGTCTCCTCCGCGGGCGTGACGTCCTCTTCGGACGGCTCATCTTCTTCTGCCGGGTCGGTGGTCGGCTCGGCCAGGACCGTCATGCGGCGGTCCAACTGGACGAAGTCCACACCCTCCTGGTTGCGCAGCTTCGCGGCGATCCGGGACGCCTCGTCCTCCGGGACCTCCACGGTGCGCGCGCCGAGCTTCTCCAGCTGCGTCGAGCCCTCGAGGTCGTAGCCGTCGTCGGTGAGACGTTCGACCGTGTCGCTCTGATCCGCTGACTCGAGGCCGACGATCAGGCGTACGTCAGGATCTGTCCCGGCCAGGGCCGGAAGGGTGACGCCCGCACCGGCCAGGGCCACCGCGGTGAACAGGGCGATCTTCATCCTCTGCCGGGACCGGCCCGGCCGGGCGTGCTTGCTCATCGGGCTGTCTCCACCTGGATCTCGGCAAGGCCCACGTTGGCGGTGGTCGCGCTGACCTTGGTCACGGTGAAGGTCATCCCGGTGACGGTTCGCTTTCCGAAGGTGATGGTCTGTGCGCCGCCGTTGTTCGGCAGTGCGGGCACGGTGACCGTGCTGCCGTCGCTGAACGTCAGCGTGCCGCCGGTGATCTGGTCGTTGCCGTTGGGCCGGTCGTGCAGGACGACCTTGTTGATGCTCTGCGGCTTGTCCCAGGCGAGCTTCAGCCAGCTGCCGGCCTTACCGCCGGTGGTCGCCCACTCGCGGTTCGTGCCGATGCCCGTGCCGACCGTGTAGCCGTCGACGGCCCGGATCGCCTGCTGGCTGGAGTTGGTGTTCTGCGACGAGGCGGTCACCGTGGCCCGGGGCGCGACGGTTGTCGCGAACGCCTGGAGCTCGGCGAGGCCGACGTTGCGGGAGGTCGCGCTGACCTTGGTGGCGGTGAACTTGAAGCTCCACAGCCGCTTCGGCGGGAACGAGACGACCTTGCCCTCGCCGTTGTTCGGCAGCGCCCCGACATTGATCTTGGTGCCGTCGCTGAACGACAGGACGCCCGCGGTGATCTGGTCGTTGGCGTTCGGCCGGTCGTAGAGCACGACGCTGTCGATGGTCTGCGCGTTGCGCCAGATCCCGTAGATCCAGCTGCCGGCCTTGCCCTTGACCGTGGACCACTCGTCGGCCGAGGAGATCGGCGAACCCTTCGTCGAACCGTTGACGGCCTTCGCCACCGACTGGCCGGCCGCGGTGTTCTGCGACGAGACGGAGAGCGTGGCGAGCGGTGCGATGTTCTGGACACCGCCCTGCTCGGCCGCGTTCCGGTAGCGGCGGAACGAGCGGATGTCGTACGCGCCGTTGCGGCAGGCGCCGGTGGTCTGGCAGACCTTCGAGTCGTGTTTCGCGTACGCCATGAACACGTCGAGCTTGTGGTTCTCGACCGTGTAGAAGACGTTGCTCGGCAGGTCCGCCACGGCGTATGCCATGTAGGCGCTGATCCGGTGTGGAGTCTTGTACTGCCGGTGCGCGTCGAAGGCCAGGAACGCCGTGGTCCGGTGGTCACTGTGCTCGGCGCCGCGGTTCTTCTCCGAGTAGTCCAGGGTCTGGATGAAGTCCGGCTGGAACGTCCGCATGACGTCGGCGAGCAGCTCGATCAGGCCGGCCTTGGTGTACGTGTTGGCACCGTCCACCGAGTGGATCTCGGCCAGCTTGCCCTGGTAGAGCTCGTCGAGGCTCTCGCCGTTGTTGGCCGGCCAGCCCCCACCGCCGCCGTCCGGTGCGCGCAGGTGAACCAGCGCCACGTCGGAGCGGTCGGCCAGCGACTCGTACCGGACGTCGTACTTGCCGAACTTGACGGTTTTGGTGTTCCACTCGTCGTCGGCGTCGGCCATCATCGCGTACGCCGCCCGCGGGCCCTTCTCGCGCTCCCGCCAGTAGCCCTCGCCGGCGCCGGCGTCGCCGGCGGTGACGAAAACGGTGAGCGTGCACCGGTTGGCGTCGATGTCCCGCTGAATGTCCGGGTTCATGAACAGCAGGTCGTCGTCCTGGTGCGCGACGACGTTCAGCACCCGGCCACGAGAGCAGCCCGAACTGTCCAGCACATCGGCACTGGCCTGCATGGTCACCACGGTCGCGCCCAGCAGGGCAAGCACACCGGTGATCGTCCCGCCCCAGCGCCTCTGCCTGGCAGATGTCGTTTTGCCCAGCATTAAGCCACCCCCGTGATCCTCTGGACGCGGGAACGATACCCATGAACGTCAAATCGGCGCGAGTCCTAAATGGGCCTTGTGAAATAGACTGTTAACTCTTTACAGGCTGTTGAACCTCGCGTAGGGACGCTACCGTTCCGGCCTTCTTTCCGATTCGCCCCGTTTCAAGCGCGTGGCCGGCGGCTGCAACCGTCCCGGTTGCTGTTCCGGTGTTCCGGTCCGTCAGCCCGAAGTCGATCAGGTGACCTGCCCGAAGGGGAAAACGGCGCCGAGAGCCGGCGTCACTTTCCCGTAGGGAGTGCCGCCACCATGGCTCCGATGTTCGCGCCGCTGCGAGAGCGCAACTACCGCCTGTGGGCGGCCGCTGACCTCATCTCCGTGAGCGGCACCTGGATGCAGGTGCTGGCGCTGAACTGGCTGATCCTCTCCGCCACCGGATCAGCCACGGCCATGGGCGCTGTCGTCATGCTGCAGTCGCTGCCCGTACTCCTGCTCGGCAGCTGGGGCGGCGCCCTCGCCGACCGGATCCCCGCCCGCCCCATGCTGATCGCCTGCCAGGCGATCCGGGCCATGCTGGCACTCGCCCTGATCCTGCCGTCGAACAACTGGCTCATCTACGGTGTGGCTCTGGTCTCCGGCGTGATCAGCTCGTTCGAGGGCCCGGTCCTCGGCCGCTTCGGCTCCTCCCTGGTCCCCCGCGAGTCCCTCGGCTCGGCACTCGCCCTCGGCTCCGTGCTCAGCTCGGCCGGCCGCATCGGCGGCATGGCCCTCGGCGGCGTCCTGATCGGCATCACCGGCCCGGCGATCCTCTTCCTGATCAACGCCGTCTCCTACCTCGCCGTGATCTTCTCGCTGCTAGCCATGCGCACCGGCGAGATGCGCACCCTGGCAGTCGCCGACCCCACCGACGGCGGCATCATGGCCGGCCTGCGCTACCTGATCCGCCAGCCGGTCGTACTGATCGTGCTGGCCCTGTCCTTCGTCCTGGGCTCCCTGGGCCGCAACTACCAGGTGTCGATGGCCGCGATGGTGGCCGGCCCGTTGGAGGGCTCGTCCGGTTCCTACGGCCTGCTCTCCACCGCCTTCGCGGTCGGCGCGGTGGCCGGCGGCCTGCTCCTGGCCGGCAGCGGTCGATCCACCCTGCGGGTCCTGCTCGGCACGGGCTTCCTGATCAGCGTCCTGCAGCTCTGCTCCGGCCTGGCCCCCAATGTTCTGGGCTTCGCCGCCCTGATCCTGCCGATCGCGGCCGGCGCAGTCGTCTTCGACACGGTGGTGTCGACGCGCATCCAGCTGGACACGTGCGAGCGGATGCGCGGCCGCGTGCTGGCGACGGTGGGCATCGTGTCGTCTCTGTCGGGGATCGTGGGGGCGCCGGCGGTCGGGTGGATGTGCGACACGGTGGGTGCCCGGGGTGCGCTGGTTCTGGCCGGTGCGGTGACGACGGTGGCGGCTGTTATGGGGGCGGTGGCCCTGGTGCGGGTGAAGGGGCGCTCGCTGAACTGGTCGTTCCTATGGGGACGCCCGGCGACACAGCCCGCTTAACGCGATTGTCAAGGACTACTGTCTCCCCGCGATCACGGCGGGGAGGCAGTAGTCTTTCCGGACGCTCGGAGCCATTGGCTCCCCAGCTCCTAGGCGGGAGGCGTCCTAGTCATGGCTGTCATCGTTTCGTTCTTCCCCTCCAAAGACGGCAAAGGGGGTATCCACCGGACCGAGGTTGATTGCGGTTGGCAAGTGATCGACCACCATGGCGGTTCGTACCTTCAGCTGAGCACCTACGGATCCGACCAGCGAAAGTCGGAGAAGAAGGTTAGTCAGACCATCCAGATTGACCGCGCACAGGCAGCAGAGCTGCTCAACATCATTGGCCGGGCCTTTCCTGGACTCCAGGCCGCCCGGGCTGAATAAGCACGCGGAGTACGACACTCGGGTCGTGTTCAACCCGCATGCGGCGGAAGTACGCGACGGGCTATCCGTGCGGGCACATAGGGAACCTTGGTTTGGTAGCTGCTGCATCGGCAGCTGACGGGGTTCCCATTGCGATTGTCTTCGCTACGGGACAACTACCCATGATTGCGGGGTAGGCGCGCAGTTTGAGGTTATGTGCGCGTTTAGGAACGTCATAGGCCTTGTAGCCGCACACGTAACTCCAACGTGTGCGGCTACCCACGCTGGGGTCGGGTGGTGCTGTGCGAGAGGCGGGGCGGCGGGCCGGTGACCACCCAGTCACAGCCCGGCGGGCGCCGGATGGCCTGGAGCCGGCAATGTGATCGCGTGTGACGGCGGTACCTCTGCGTGTCCCGTACGAAAAAGGAAGAGTGAGTGGCGCACGCAGCCGGGCCCGCGCGGATTCCAGCCACTCCGGGTTGGTGTCTTGCCGGTTCGATAGCGTGAAACCGCACGCCAACCGACCCACTCGAGGGGAACACGTGGAGCTCCTGCACTCCGGCAAGGTCCGGGACGTCTACGCCGACGGCGATGACCTCCTCCTGGTCACTTCCGACCGGATCTCGATCTACGACGTCATCCTGCCCACGCCGATCCCGGACAAGGGCAAGATCCTCACCCAGCTGTCCCTCTGGTGGTTCGACCAGCTCGCCGACGTCGTCCCCAACCACGTCATCTCCGCCACCGACGTGCCGTCCGAGTGGTCGGGCCGGGCCATCCGGTGCCGCCGGCTGGAGATGGTCATGGTGGAGTGCATCGCGCGGGGTTACCTGGCCGGTTCCGGTCTTGTGGACTACGAGCGGGAGCGGAAGGTTTCCGGCATCGAGCTTCCGCCGGGTCTGATCGAGTCGTCGAAGTTGCCGGAGCCGATCTTCACGCCGAGCACGAAGGAGCCGGTCGGGGGTGGGCATGATCGGCCGCTCACGTTCGAGGACGTGGTGGAGAGCCAGGGCAAGGAGCTTGCCGAGGAGTTGCGCCGGGTCACGCTCGAGGTCTATCGGAGGGGCTCGGAGATCGCGGCAGGCAAGGGCATCATCATTGCGGACACCAAGATCGAGTTGGGGTACGCGGGTGGGCAGCTGACGATCGGAGACGAGGTGCTGACGCCGGACTCGTCACGGTTCTGGAGTGCCGACGAGTGGCGGCCGGGCAGTGTGCCGCGTTACCTGGACAAGCAGTTCCTGCGGGACTGGTCCACGGGGCTCACCGGCTGGGACCGGACCCCGCCGGGGCCGGAGATCCCGGAAGAGGTGGTCGAGGCCACCCGAAACCGCTACATCGAGGTCTACGAGCGGCTTACCGGCGACCGCTGGAGATAAGGCGGGAGATCAACCGAGCGGCGCAGGGGGCCCGCCGGCAGTGACTCGCGCCGCGGCGGCCGTCCAGCGCTGCCGCTTGCGGAGCAGGTGCGTTCCGTAACCAGCGGCCAGCACGGCTTCGAAGAAACCGGTCCACCCGCCGAGCACGATGCAGATCGGTCCGATCGCCCACAACGCGACTGCCAGGACGGCCCACCACCGTGGTGGGCGTCCGAGGCGGTTGATCCGCTGTGCGAATGACACGTCGTCGATCAGCAGTTGTGCGATCACGCCGCGGAAGGCCTGGTCTTCTCGGGGTTCGAGCACGGCACGCCCACCTGACTTTCGTGGAGTCGGTGCCCGGCGCGTACCCCTGGATTGTGGCGGTGAAACGAGCGCGGGCGGCAACGTGCCTACGATCAAGCTGTGGATTACGGGCACCCTCTGCGGTTCGGCACCTTTCTGACTCCTTCCAACGCCGACCCGGACGCCGTGGTCGCCCGGGCCCGCCTCAGCGAGGAACTCGGATACGACCTGGTCACCTTCCAGGATCATCCCTATCAGCCCGGTTTCTTGGACACCTGGACGCTGCTGAGCTGGGTGGCGGCGCGGACCGAGCGGATCGAGCTGGCGGGCAACGTGCTGAACGTGCCGATGCGCCCGGCTCCGGTGCTGGCCCGGGCGGCGGCGAGCCTGGATCTGCTTTCCGGCGGGCGGGTGGCGCTGGGTCTCGGCGCCGGCGGGTTCTGGGACGCGATGGAGGCGATGAGCGTCCCGCGGCGTACCCCTGGTGAGTCTGTCGATCAGCTCTCCGAGGCGATCGATGTGATCCGCGAGCTGTGGCGCACCGGCGAGCGCGGCGGGGTGCGTTACGGCGGCGACTACTTCCGGCTGACCGGGGCGAAGCGTGGCCCGGCGCCGGCGCACTCGGTGCCGATCTGGGTCGGTGCCTACGGGCCGCGGATGCTGCGGCTGGTCGGTGCGAAGGCGGATGGCTGGCTGCCGTCGCTCTCCTATCTGAAGCCGGGCGCGCTCGAGGCCGGCAACGCCACGATCGACAAGGCCGCGCTGGCCGCCGACCGGGATCCGCGTGAGATCCGGCGGCTGCTGAACGTCTTCGGTGATCCGGCGAAGACCGCTGATCAGTGGGTCGAGGAGTTGATCCCGTTCGCTCTGGAGCACGGGATCGGCACGTTCATCCTGGGTTCCGACGATCCGCACGAGTTGGAGCTTTTCGCGACCGGGGTGATCCCGGCGGTCCGTGAGGCCGTTGCGCGGGCGCGGTCCGCCGACGGTGTCGCCACCGGTCCGGTCCGGCCGTTGGCCGCCCTCGCCAAACGGCGCGACGGCATCGACTACGACGGGCTTCCGGCGGCACTCACGGCCGTTGCGATCGAGCCGGGAGATTTCTCGTACGACCGTGTGCGCTCTACCTATCTCCGAGGCGGAACACCCGGGCTGGTGCTGCAGCCGGGAAACGTCGACGAGGTGGTGGCCGCCGTGGCGTTCGCGGTTGACCAGGAGGTGCCGCTGGCGGTACGCAGTGGCGGGCACGGGATCAGCGGCCGCTCGACGAACGACGGCGGCATCGTCATCGACCTGTCCCGCTTGACCGCGATCGACGTGCTCTCCGAGGCCGACCGCCTGGTACGCGTCGAAGCGGGCGCCCGCTGGAAAGACGTCGCCGCCGCCCTCGCCCCGCACGGCTGGGCGCTGAGCAGCGGCGACTACGGCGGTGTCGGTGTCGGCGGCCTGGCCACCGCGGGCGGCGTCGGCTGGCTGGCCCGGGAGCACGGCCTCACGATCGACCGGATGCGCGCGGCCGAGCTGGTCCTCGCCGACGGCACCCGGATCCGCGCCACCGCCGACGAGAACCCGGACCTGTTCTGGGCGGTACGCGGTGCCGGTGCGAACTTCGGCGTGGTGACGGCGTTCGAGTTCCAGGTCGACGAGGTCGGCTCGGTCGGCTTCGGCCAGTTCGTGCTCGACGCGGCGGACGGTGCCGGGCTGCTGGAGCGGTGGGGTGCCGTCATGGAGGAGGCGCCACGGGACGTCACCACCAACCTGATCATGGGGCCGCCCCGGCGCGGGCGATCGCTGGCACAGATCTACGGCGTGGTGGACTCGGCCGAGCCGGACACCATCATCGACCGGTTCACGCCGGTCGCCGGGGTCGCTCCACTCCTCGATCAGCAGGTGCAGCTCGTCTCGTACGCCGAAGTGATGAACGTGCCGGACGCGCCGCACGACGGCCAGGGTGAACCTGCCGTGCGGTCCGGTCTGATCGACCACCTGACGCCGGAGTTCTGCACAGCCGCGGAGCGGCTCATCTCCTCGGGCACTGCCTACTTCTTCCAGATCCGCTCGGTCGGCGGCGCGGTCGCGGACGTGCCCGCCGAGGCGACGGCATACGCCCATCGCGAGGCGAACTTCTCGGTGGTGGCGTTCGGAGGCTCGAAGGCGCGCCTGGATGCGGCCTGGGACGAGCTGGCACCCTACTTCCGGGGGCTGTATCTCTCCTTCGAGACCGATCAGCGCCCGGAGCGGATCGGCGAGGCGTGGCCGCCGGCGACGCTGGACCGGTTACGTCAGCTGAAGCGCCGTTACGACCCGAATAACCTGTTCCGCGACAACTTCAACATCGCGCCTGAATAGAAGCGGTCTTCAAGGGCCCGTGCCTATGTAGATCAGCGAGCGGGTCAGTGACGGCCGGGAGGGTCAGTGACGGCCGGCTGCGGCCGGGGTTTCGTGCCATGAGTGCACACCCGCCGGGCAGGCGCCGCAGGTGAGCTGCTCACCGCAGGTGGGGCACCAGTCGTTGGTGCGTCGCAGGTACCACCCGATGGCGACGCCCGCGAACAGGCTCAACAGGCCGACGACGGCGGCGACGGTGACGGCCCCGGTCATACGAGGGGGCTCCGTCGCACCAGGTGGAGCCCGCGGTTGTCGAGTGCGGGGTCGCTGTCGGTGCGGGAGGTCACATAGGGAGCCGTGAAGGTGTCGACGCCGGTGCCCCGGTTGCTGCCCGGGCGGTAGGTCACTGTGACCGCGCGTGGGGAGGACGCCTCGATGATTCCGGCACGCCAGCCGTTCCGATAGACCCACACCGGATCTGCCGGACGGTAGCTCTCGGCCGGCGCCACGTCCGCGGGATCTCGCTGCGGTGGGGTGACGGTCGGCGTGGACGCCATCCAGTTCGACATGTGGTGCCTCCTAGAGGCAGGCGTCGGGGGGACAACAGGCAGCGCCCAACTGAACGCATCGTCCGAGCAGCCGAACTTTTCGGCACGCTGTGTTAGCAGTCGGTACGTGTCTGTCAGCTATCATGCTCGTCATCAAGTGCGTTCGCAAGGCCGTCTGCACGTGCATCCGGCGCGCGCAAACGCTCAAAGCTTTCGACCGAGCTGGTTTCGATGTGCACGATCTCCGCTCTAGGATGCGTAAGGCTGCATCGGGCAGTCACATGGCAGCGACGAGGAGTCAGGTGAGCGCGGGTTCGCAGGAGGAGGCACCGGGCGGCGGCCCTACCGTGCTGCGTATCCTGCTCGGCTCCCAGCTTCGGAAGCTGCGGGAGACGAGAGGGATCACCCGTGAGGCCGCGGGTTACGAGATTCGCGCCTCCGGTTCGAAGATCAGCCGGATGGAGCTGGGCCGGGTCAGCTTCAAGGAACGCGACGTCGCGGACCTCTTGACCATGTATGGCGTGGCCGACGACGACGAGCGTGAGGCGCTCATCGGTCTGGCGCGGCAGGCCAACAACCCGGGCTGGTGGCATCACTTCAGCGATGTCCTTCCCGGCTGGTTCCAGTCGTACCTGGGCTTGGAAGCGGCGGCGACGCTGATCCGGACCTATGAGATCCAGTTCGTTCCCGGCCTCCTCCAGACGCCGGAGTACGCACGTGCCGTGATCATGCTGGGCCACGCCGGCGCCAGCGCCGAGGAGATCAACCGGCGAGTCGAGGTTCGCAAGCACCGGCAGGCGATTCTCACCCGTCCGGGTGCGCCTCAGCTGTGGGCGGTCATCGACGAGGCCGTGCTGCGCCGCCCGATCGGCGGCGTCGACGTGATGCGCCAGCAGATCGAGTCGCTGATCGAGGCTTCGAAACTGCCGAGCGTCCGGCTGCAGATCATCCCGTTCCACGCCGGTGGGCACGCGGCCGCCGGCGGTCCGTTCGCGATCCTGCGGTTCCCGGAGCCGGAGCTGCCGGACGTGGTCTATGTCGAGCAGCTCACCAGTGCGATCTATCTGGACAAGCGCGAGGACGTCGACCACTACGCGATGGCCATGGAGCGTGTCTGCATCGACGCTGAGCCGCCGAACCACACTCCGGAGATCCTCGGCAAGCTGTTGCACGAGGTTGGTCGTCCCGCCTGATAGGTGGGAGGGGTCCGGTCGCAGGCGGAACTGCGCCGCACGCTGGAACGCCGGCGACCGGACCGGTTCAATGAGTTCTAGGCGACCAGGTTGTCGAAGTCCCCGTCGCGGACGCCGCCCAGGAAGGCCACGATCTCGGCCCGGGTGTAGATGAGCGCTGCACCCTCTGGGTCCCGGGAGTTGCGCACGGCGACGTCGCCGCTGGGCAGGACGGCGCACTCCACGCAGTTGCCGCTCGGGTTGCTGCGACCGCTCTTCTGCCAGGTCACTCCCTGCAGCTGACCGGCGGGCATGCCGTTGACCACGTAGGCCATTCCAAGCTCCCTTGGTATGCCCTGGATCGCCGATCGATCCAGGATCAGTGTCCACCCGTGCCTAAATAGGGCGGCGATGCAAATGCACGTGCATCTGGCCTTGCGTAGTCACGGGATTCTGAGCATGATAACGCACGTGAGACGCCCAAAGGGGTCACTGACGGTGACATCTTTAGGTGATGGGTCGGTCGCGGAGCGACGTCTGCGGCCTCGGCGCGAGGCTCCCTGGCGGGGGCGTCTGAGCGAGAGGTGACGAGTATGTCGATACCAAACATCGGCCCGGAGCTTCCTGATCCGAGCGACCCCGGTGCGGGCGAAAACCCGCGCCGGGGAAACCCGCCCCTGGTTTACCGGGACGAACCGGTCACCGATGAGGTGATCGCGGCTTCTGCCCGAGCCAAGGCGGTATCGCACCGGTTCGGTGGGGTGAGGTATGCATTGAGCCGGCCTGACGGGGCAAGTTCCCCTAAGCCGCCTGCCGAGGAAGGTGAGTCCGACGCGCGTGATTGACCTCGTTCGGTGCCGTGGGCAGCAGCCCGCCGGCCTCCCTCCGGCGCGCGCCAGGTGGATGGCTTCAGCGCCACGGGTTCGTGACCATGTGTTACGACCGAGTGAGCCGCGCTGGCCGGTGCACGAGTTCGCCGAGTCGGACTACTGCTATGGCGTGGGCCCGATCCGGCTGCGCCTGGTGCGCGTGGATTGGGACAAACCGATACCGCACGAGGACGACACCTGGCTCGGTGTCCGAGCCGTCGTCGTCGATCGGTTCGGACGTGAGGTCGCGGTTCGCGAGATGCTGATCCGGGCGGGGCGCGTGCCCGTCCCGCCGGCGTGCAAGCGCCCGCGCCTCCGGGTGTTGCGAAGCACGCCCGTGTGAACGCCGGGTGGGCGGTTCGGTTCCCCGTGCCAAGCCGCCCACTCGGTCTTACATAAGCAAGAGAGCCTCGCCGGCACGCCGGCGGGGCTCTCTTGGTGAAGGACATGGCCCGAGACCGCAGGTGGCCGAAACGGATCGGCGGCAGAATCGAGGGCCCGGCGATGCGGGAATCAGGGCTTGCGGGCCACTCCGGCCCAGTAATAGGCGGCCTTGGGATCCACGTTCGGGTCGTCCGGGTGCCAGCTGGACACCGGTACGACACCCGGCTCGAGCATCTCCCAGTCACCGAAGAAGCGATTGACCGCCTCCTCCGTCCGGGCGACGAGCGTCATCCCGGCGCCCGTAGCAGCGGCGACCGCCGCCTCCACCTCGGCCGGGTTGAAGTCGGCGGTCGGGTGGGTGATCGCCAGGCAGCTCCCGGACGGCAGGGCGTCGCGCAGCTCGGCCACCTTGCTCCACGGGTCGTCCTGGTCGGCGAGCAGCATGAGGATCGCGATGAGCGTCAGCCCGACCGGCTTCTTGAGGTCGAGCGTGTCGAGCAGTGCCCGGTCGTTGATGATCGAGGCGGGGTCACGCAGGTCGGCGGAGATGTATTCACTGCGGCCCTCGGGGTGGCTGATCATCAGGGCGCGGGCGTGGACCAGCACGATGGGGTCGTTGTCCACATAGACCACCCGGGCGTCCGGGCGGATCTGCTGGGCGACCTCGTGCAGGTTGGGCCGGGTCGGTATGCCGGTGCCGATATCGAGGAACTGGTGGATGCCCTCACGTTCGACCAGATCACGGGCCACCCGGTGGACGAACTTGCGGTTCTCCCCGGCCATGTACCGCATACCGGGGATGGCCTGCATCATCGCCTCGCCGACCGCCCGGTCGACAGCGAAGTTGTCCTTGCCGCCCAGCCAGTAGTCGTAGATCCGGGCGGAGTGCGGCACGTTGATGTTGACACCGGGCGGCGCAACCTCGTTCGCCGGATCGTTACTGCCCTGGACCACGACCGCCTCCTTGCGCCTGCACCCCTTGCCGATCCGCGTCGCCCGTCCGTGCGGGGAGCCCGCCGGGGCGGAGAGCCCGTCCGTGCGGCGACTCGGTCGACCCAGCCTAGCCGCAACTATTGACCGACTTAAGCCCTCGGCGACCGGATCTGGCGGCCCGGTGATCTCCGGAGGTGCCGCAGGTCAGGCGGCCGAGGCGTGCTGGGCGTACCCGCGGAGGCCACCGTGGTGATCCGCGGCTGACACGACGCGATCACGTCCGGCGTGCTTGGCAGCGTACAGACGACTGTCCGCAGTGGACAGGAGGGTGGGCTGGGTAGGGTCGGCGACCTCCGCGACAGTGGCGACGCCGATACTGACGGTGACCGGCAGGCCGCGCGTGAGGGGGAGCCAGTCGTGCCCGCGAACCATGCGGCGGACGTGGTCGAGCAGGCCGGCGGCGCTCGCGACCGAGGTGTCCGGCAGCACGATCAGGAACTCCTCACCACCCAGCCGTGCGACGAAGCCGTCCGGGCAGGCGATCGCGATCTCCCGGGTGAGCAGGTCGGCGACGGAGACCAGCACCTGGTCGCCGACGTTGTGCGAGAGCCGGTCGTTGACCTGCTTGAAGTGGTCCAGGTCGACGAGGGCGATGGTGAGAGCCGGATCCGAGTCGATCAGTCCGGGCAGGCGCTCGTCGACGTGCCGGCGGTTGTGCAGGCCGGTCAGTGGGTCGCGGCGGGCCTGCTCGCGGAAACGCTCCGCCTCCTGCCGGGCCTCGACCGTCTCGAACATCGCCTGGCGGGTACGGGTACGGGCCTCCCGCTGCACCGAGTGCCGGGTCTGGTACGCCCCGAAGAACACCTTGTGCACGGCGAACGCCCGGGCGAAGTCCCCCCTCGCGGCGTGCAGTTCGGCCTGCTCCTCGTGTACGCGTACGAGCAGGTCGCCGAGGTCACGCTCGAGGCAGAGGATCCGCGACGAGTCGAGGCTCGCCTGTGCACCCTCGTACGCGCCGAGACCTCGCTGGGCCCGGGCCAGGGTGAGCAGGTACATCGGCATCGCGTCGGCGTTGTCGTACCGGCCCTCGGCGTACCTGTCGATGCAGAGCCGCATGGTCTGCTCGGCGTCCTCGTACCGCTCGTTCCCGATCTGGATCCAGCCGATGGTGTCGAGGTACGCGGGCTCCAGCAGCTCACCCCGCTCGTCGGCGAGGACCAGGAGGCGTTCGGCCACCTCCTCGGCGCGTGTCTGGTTGCCGGTGTCGAACTCGGTGAACGCGTAGTTGTTGAGCAGGCAGAGCAGGGCCGGCGATCCGGACTCGACGGCCAGCTGTTCGGCCTGGCGGTAGCGAACCCGTGCCGCGTCCATGGAGTCGGCGGCCCACAGGGCGTCGGCCAGCTTGGTGCGGTGCCAGATGTGCATGTGCGTGGTGGAGTCGTCGTCGAGCAGCTCGACCGCGAGTACCGCGTGTTCGAGGGCCTGCTCGGCGTCGCTCAGGTGCTGGTGGATGTTCGACCAGACCAGGTGCGTACGAGCGAGCAGCTGCCGCTCGTCGTGGCTGACCGCCCACTGGTGCACCCGCCAGATCTGAGCCGCGGCGCCGGACACGTCGCCGGAGCGCAGGCGCATGTTCGCCTGGCACAGTTGCGCCCGGGTGACCAGGAGGCCGTCACCGAGGGCCAGTGCGGCGCGCTCGATCTCCAGAGATCGGGTCAGTTCGGCCTCGGCGTCCCAGGACCGCTCGTCCTCGATCGCGAGGAGTGCGGCTGAAAGCGCTTCGGCGTCGATCGCGAGCCCATTCAACGCGGTTCTCCTCTCCGGTGCACGGCCGAAGGATCGACTGAGTGCGGGCCCGGATGAGAGAAAGCGGCGCCCGGATCCGAGAAGATCCGGGCGCCGCGAGAAAGCCCGAGAGAGCAGTGCGGGCTCAGTCGGCGAAGGCGGGTTCCTTGGCCGCCGCCGGTGCCAGGTCGACGGTGCTGCGCAGCTGGGCCGGCTTCATCGCGATCGCCGCGATCACGCCGATCACCGCGATGCCCATGGAGATCAGGAAGATGTGACCGGTGGCGTCGCCGTACGCGGACCGCACCACGTGCTGGATCGGGTCCGGAAGTGCGGCGAGGTTCAGGCTGCTCCCGCCGCTCGTGCTGCCGGCCGGCACACCCATCGCCGTGAGCTGCGAGGTGATCGACTCGGACACCCGCCGGGCCAGGACCGCGCCGAGGACCGAGACACCGATGGTGCCGCCGAGCGACCGGAAGAAGGCGACCGTCGAGCTCGCCGCGCCGATGTCCTTGAGTGACACGGTGTTCTGGACCGCGAGCACCAGGTTCTGCATGGAGAGGCCCACACCGATGCCGACCAGGGCCATCGCGGTTCCGACATACCAGAGCGGGGTGTCGTGGTCGAGGAACGAGAGCCCGGCGAAGCCGATGACCAGGATGATCGTGCCGGCCACGACGTACGGCTTGATTCTGCCGCTCTTGGTGATCGCCCGGCCGGCGATGGTCGACGAGACCAGGACGCCGAACATCATCGGGATCATCAGGAGGCCCGCCTCGGTCGGGCTGTAACCGCGCCCGATCTGGAAGTACTGGCCGAGGAAGACGGCACCGCCGAACATCGCCATGCCGACCGCGAGGCTCCCGATGATCGCCAGGGCGGTGGTGCGTTCACGGACGATCGGCAGCGGGACCACCGGCTCGGAGACCCGGGACTCGACCCAGACCGCGAGGGCGAGCAGCACCGCACCGCCACCGACCATGGCGAAGGTCTGCCAGGAGAGCCAGGCGAAGGCGTCGTCGACGAACGAGATCCAGACCAGGATCACGCTGACGCCGGCGGCGATCAGGGTGGCGCCGAAGTAGTCGATCTTCACGTTGTCCCGGCGCATGACCGGCAGGTGCAGGGTCTTCTGCAGTACGGCGAGGGCGATCACCGCGAACGGCGCGCCGATGAAGAAGCACCAGCGCCAGCCCAGCCACGAGGTGTCCACGATCAGGCCGCCGAGCAGCGGCCCGCCGACGGTGGCGAGGGCCATCACGCCGCCGAGGTAACCGTTGTACCGGCCGCGCTCCCGCGGCGGGATCATCGCGGCGATGGCCACCTGGACCAGTGCCTGGACACCGCCCATGCCGAGGCCCTGGAACGCGCGGGCGGCGATGAGCTGCTCGGTGTTCTGGGTGAAGCCGGCGATCAGTGAGCCGATCACGAAGATCACGATGGAGAGCTGGACCAGCAGCTTCTTGCTGTAGAGGTCGGAGAGCTTGCCCCAGATCGGGGTGGTCGCGGTGGCCGTGAGCAGCGTCGCGGTGACCACCCAGGTGTACTGGGTCTGGCTGCCCTCGAGGTCACCGATGATCCGGGGCAGCGCTGTGGAGACGATGGTGGAACTCGCCATCGCGACGAAGAGCACGAGCAGAAGGCCGGAGAGGGCCTCCAGAATCGCGCGGTGCGACATGGCGCCTGAATCAGCGCGGGTTTCGGTCGGGGCGCTCATCGCGCGGCCTCCAAGCTGGGCGTGGTGTTTTCCTGGTCGATCAGGTCGCGGGCGAAGCGGTGCAGGGCCGCGGCGAACTCGGCGATCTCCTCGGGGCTCCAGTTGTGGAGCGCGGTGGTGAGCCGGTCCTGGTAGTGCTGCTGCACGCTGTCGAGCACCGAGCAACCGTCGTGCGTGAGGTGGAGAGTGATGGCGCGCCCGTCGTCCGGGTCTGCCGAGCGGGCGACCAGCCCGGCGCGGACCAGGGCGGCAACCGTGCGGCTGATCGTTGACGGATCCAGGGCGTGGTCGTTCGCGAGGTCCTTGACGTGGCACGGGCCGGCGCGCTCCCGGTTGCGGATCGCGGCGAGGACGCCCACCGTGCCGACCGGGACCACCGCCGGGTGCCCGGCACGGTTCTGCTTGAGCAGGCGGACGGCCTTGAGGACCTCGTGCATCGCCATCGTCAGCGGGTGTGGTTCCGCGTAATCGTTCATGGCCGCCTCCCAGTGATGCTTGCTGCATACAACTATCTGCCTAAGTTGCTCACTGCGCAAGTTTGCTCAATGGGAACTGAGTCACACGCCGGTAGGCTCAGGTCATGACTGCCCCGACCACCGAGCCGGCCGGCGAGCCCGGCCTTCGTGAGCGGAAGAAGGCGGCCACCCGTCAGGCCCTGCACGAGGCCGCGGTCCGGCTGGCCCTGGAGCTCGGTCCGGACCGGCTCACGGTCGAGGCGATCGCTGACCGGACGGGCGTGTCCCGGCGTACCTTCTCGAACTATTTCGCCAACAAGGAGGACGCCCTCTTCCACGGCGACCGGACGCGTACCCGTTTGTTGATCGAGAAGGTCCGGGCGCGACCGGCGGCAGAGACGCCCTGGGCCGCTCTCAGTGCGGCCGCCGCTGACTTCTACGGCCAGCTCGGTGATCTCAACCCGGAGTGGGTCACGCAGACCCGCCTGCTGCGCAGACATCCGTCGCTGGCGGCGGCGCAGGCACAGACCTTCGCCGTGATGGAGCGCGAGCTGAGTGCGGAGGTCGCGGCCCGGCTGGGTTCCGCCGCAGACCCCTTGGGGGTACGACCCAAGCTGCTCGCCGCCGTGTTCCTGGCGTCCCTTCGCGTCTCACTGACAGTGTGGCTCGAACACCCCACGGAGTCGGCCTATGCCGACGTCGCCCGCCGCGTTCTCGCCGAAGCCGGCCGTGGATTCGAGTGACCGGCCGTGGATCCGAGTGAGATGCCAAACGCGGCTCCGGGAGGGGGCTTCCCGAAGCCGCGTTCGTCGCGGCGGTGGCTACCCCACGCGTACCGCGATCAGGCATGCGAATATTTCAGCGGGTTGCCAGGCCGCCGATGATCAGCGTGAGCTGCCGCCGCCACGCCAGCGGATCGGCGGAGTGCTGTGCCACCCCGGCGTTCGCCATCATCAGAATCGCCAGGTCGTGCCGGGTGAAATCAGAGCGGAGCCGGCCGGCCCGCTGCGCGCGGGCGAGCACGTCCACCGCGCGCTGCTGCGCCATGGTGCGCAGGGCGGCGAGCCGCTCGTCGTCGTCGAAGGCAGTGGTGACGAGCAACTCCGCCAGCCCGCGGTCGGTCGCCTGGAGTTCGCAGACCCGGGTGAGGTAACCGACGAACGCCGCCCACGGGTCGGGGTGCTCGAGCGCCTGGTCGGCGAGGCGGACGGCGGCGTTCATGTGGCCGGCGAACACCTCGGCGATCAGGTGCCGGCGGCTGGGAAAGCGGCGGTACAGGGTGGCGTTGCCGACCCTCGCCCGGCGGGCGATCTCGTCCAGGGACGCGTCGAGGCCCTGCTCGGCGAAGACCGCACGGGCCGCCTCGAGGAGAGCGGCTCGGTTCCGCAGGGCGTCCGCGCGCAGCCGGGTGGCCATGCGCCACAGGATACGGCTTTCCGCCGGAGATCCACTGCCCCGATGCTACGGTCCAAATTGATCTTGAAAGGTGGGGAAATGCGACAGACAGAGATCAGCGTCCCGACAGTGGACGGCGAGGCTGACGCGTACTTCGTGAAGCCGGACGGTCCTCGCCCGGTTCCCGGTCTGGTGATGTTCATGGACGTCTTCGGCCTGCGGCCGCGGATCCGGGAGATGGCCGACCGGGTCGCCGAGCGCGGCTACGCCGTACTCGTGCCCAACCTCTTCTACCGCAGTGCACGCAGCCCCCTGGTTGACCAGGAGGAGCTGACCGATGCCGATCGGCGCAGCGCCGCGTTCGGCAGGCTGGTGCCGATGATCCAGGAGCTCACACCCGAGCGGGTCGCCGCCGACACCGGGGCCTACCTCGACTTCCTGGCCGCTCAGGAGGGTGTCGCGGACGGGCCGGCGGGACTCTTCGGCTACTGCATGGGCGGTCGCAACGCCCTCGTGGCCGCGACCGCTCACCCGGAGCGGGTGGCGGCACTCGCCAGCTTCCACGCCGGCGGTGTGGTCACCGGCCAGCCGGACAGTCCGCATCTGCGGGTCGGCGCGCTCACCGGTGAGGTCTACTTCGCACACGCCGACAACGACGGATCGATGACCCCGGAGAACATCAGTGCTCTGGAGTCCGCCCTGAAGTCAGCCGGTGTCACCTACACCTCCGAGCTCTACGAGGGTGCACCGCACGGCTTCACGATGGCCGACACGGCGATGTTCCACGAGGCCGGTGAGCAGCGGCACTGGCGTGCCCTCTTCGCCCTGCTCGACCGGGCCCTGCCGAGTCGGTCGGCGTAGAGGCTGAGTTGGTGCAGAGGCTCAGTTGGCGTAGAGGCCGGGGAAGTAGCGGTCGATCGCTGTCACGTCGTACACGTGACGGACCTCGGTGATCCGGTTCTCGGCGACGGCGAGGAACTCCACAAGCCGTGCCGTACCGAACGGCCCGGCCAGGTCGTAGATCAGCGCCGCGCCGTCGATCGCGTCGGTGCGCGCCACCACTGTCACCGCGTCCGCGAAGGCGGCGACCCGGTGCAGGACCTGGAGCATCTCCTCGTCGTCGACCGGGGCGTCGAAGTTCCACTCGGTCTCGACGTCCGGGGTCAGCAGCCGCCGTGCCGCGGTCAGGTCGTCGGCGGTCCACGACCGGACCCAGAAATCCACTACATCCACGAACTCAGTCTCTTCTCGTGCGGTTTCACCCTCATGGCGAACGGCCGTCGCCCGGACCGGGCGGCGGCCGTTCGGCGTTCTCAGCCGTTCAGCATCGCATCGGCGCTCACGAAGGTGTAGCCGGCGGCCTTGATGCCGGTGACCAGGTCCTTCAGGTGCTCGGTGCCGAGGTACGGGTGGTAGAAGCAGCTGGCGACACCGTCCCGGACCACCAGGTTGCGCTTGGCCGAGGCGATCAGGTCGGCGGGGAGCCGGACCGGGTGGTTGTTGAACGCGTCCGGCTCGACGTTGCCGATGTTCTCCGGTACGACGGCCGAGCCGTACACGTCGCGCACCGTGTAGGGGAAGAACTGTCCGAACTGGCGGGTGTAGTTGTACTTGGCGCCGGTCAGGACGCCGGGGAAGTAGAGGCCACGGTCGTACCGCTTGCCGAAGAGCGAGTGCGCCGCCTGGTAGTCGGCGGGACTGGCGGCGTAGTGCGGGAACTCGAAGATCTTCGGGGCACCGAGGCCGGTCGCCAGGAAGAGCGCGCCGGCGGTGACCATCCGGCTCGTCGCCCACGCGACCGAGTCGCCGGGCACCGGGCCGTCGTAGATCACGTAGTCCTTCTCGTTGACGTGCGCCGAGTAGAACTCGAAGTCGTTGCCGCTCTTGCCGTCGTACGGGTTGGCCACCGCGTTGAACTGGTGCGTGTAGCCGTGCATGAGCAGGGTGCCGCCCCTGGCCTGCATGTACTTGAGGGCGGCGACCACCTTCGGCTTCGTGACCAGCGTGTAGTCGGCGGCCTTCCCGCCGTTGTCGACGCCCTTCGGGTCCCGGTACCGCGGGTAGACGGCGACGCTGAACGGAACCTTCTGGGCGTACAGGTAGTCGGCGATCGCCTTGAGCTGGTCCGGGTCGGCGTCCGGTCCGACGTCCTCGAGGCGGATCAGCGCGCGGTGGCGTTCCGGGGTGTTGCTCGCGAGGGCGTCGAAGAGCAGGTCGGCGAAGACCAGGTAGCGGTCGTCGTGACCGACGTACGAGAACGGGATCTCGCCGATGTAGGTGATGTTGCCTGAGCGGACCGCCCACGGGAACGTGGTGCCGTCCGCGCGGATCGCGTCGGCCAGCGTGGTGACCTTGCCCTTGTCGCTGATCGGCAGGTTCATGATGCCGGCCTTGTTGTCCGCGCTGCGGCTCAGCTTGCGGCCCTTGTAGCCCACCTCCGCCACGTCGGCCAGGTCGAACGTGCCGCTCGCGAAGCCGTACTTCGCGGCGAAGCCGTCCTTCGCCGCCAGCTGCCAGATGTTGTCGTAGATCCAGATCACCGGCTTGCTGGTGGTCATCACGTCGGTGAGGAACGCGGCCGGCAGCGGCTCGTCGTAGGTGGAGCCGATGTAGATCACCGCGGTGTACGCGTTCAGGTCGCCGGCCTTGTAAGCGGCCACCGGCGCCGCCGTCCAGGAGCCGAAGTGCGAGGCCAGGTTCGCGGTCTGGGTCGCGTAGACCTCGCCGAGCCAGCCGTACTCGCTCGTGGTGTCGTACAGGACCAGGGCCTTCGCGGTGCCACCGCCCGGCGCGGCCTTGCCGGTCTTCAGCGGGCTGGTGGCGGCGGCGACAGCGGTGTTGCTGGCGGCGTCGGCCTCGACGGTGGAGAACCCGACGGCGGTGACCGCGGCGGCCGCACCGCCGACGGCGAGCAGGGAACGGCGGGTGAGCTTCGAGGTACGCATCAGGCAACGGCTCCAGACGTGAGGGCGGAGTTCTGGGCGACGGGCATGGCGTCGGGGAAGGGTGCGAGGCCGAGCAGGGCCGCGGTCGCCTGTGCGGTACGGAGGGCGGCGAGCCCGTCGCCGTACGGGTTGCCGTTCGCGGTCATCGCGTCCCGGCGCACCCGGCTGTCGAGCAGCGCCGACGCCTCCTCGACGATCCGCCCGGTGTCCGAGCCGACCAGCTTGGCGCACCCCGCGTCCAGCGACTCGACCCGCTCGGTGACGTCCCGCAGCACCAGCGCCGGCACCCCGAACGACGGTGCCTCCTCCTGGATCCCGCCCGAGTCGGTGAGCACCAGGTACGCCTCGGACAGCAGCCGGGACAGATCCGGGTAGGGCAGCGGGTCGGTGACCGTCACCCGCTCCACGCCGGCCAGCGCGGTGTCGACCTGAGCGCGGACCGCCGGGTTCGGGTGACTCGGCAGCACCACCTCGATGTCCGGGTACCGCGCGATCAGGTCGGTGACCGCGGTGAGGATCCGGTCCAGCGGCTCACCCCAGGACTCCCGCCGGTGTGCGGTGACCAGGACCAGCCGGTTGGTGCTGCCGGCGCGGGCGGCGGCGACGTCCGGGTTCTCGAACGGCAGCTTCCGGCCGGCCACCGCCAGGGTCGCGTCGACCACGGTGTTCCCGGTGATCAGCACGTCGGCGGGATTGATCTTCTCGTCCAGCAGGTTCATGGCGGCGAGCGGCGTGGGTGCCAGGTGCAGCGAGGCGACCTGGGCGACGAGGCGGCGGTTGCCCTCCTCCGGGAACGGCGACTCCAGGTCACCGGAGCGCAGTCCGGCCTCCAGGTGGACGACCGGGATGCGTCGCCAGAAGGCGGCGAGCGCGCCGGCCAGGCTGGTCGTGGTGTCGCCCTGCACGATCACGGCGGCGGGGGTGCGTACCGACCACAGCTCGTCGAGCTCCCGGACCATCGCGGTGAGCAGCTCGGCCTGGCTGCCGGACTCCCGCTCGACGGTCAGGGTGATGTCCGGCTCCAGCCCGAACGCGGCGAGAGCCTGCGTCACCATGGCCGGGTGCTGACCGCTGGCCAGCAGAACCGGCGTGAGCAGACCGGCTTCCCGCATGGCGAGGACGACGGGTGCCAGCTTGACGGCCTCGGGGCGGGTACCGCCGATGAGGTGCACTTCGCGAAGCGACATGGGGGAGCCTTCTGTTCGGGGGGTGGGGGTCGTACCGGGGTGACGGGTTCTGCGGGGGTTGCGCCTGCGGGATCAGGCGGAGGCCGGCACGAGGAGGGGTTCCTCGGCGAGGCGCTCGGTCTTGGCCCAGGCCTGGCGGCCACTGGCCTGTCGGCCCAGCGCGCGGTAGGTCGCGGCCAGACCCAGGATCAAGAAGGCGGGGTACGCGAGAGCAGCGGTCAACATGCGGGGCATCGCCTCGTCGCCGCGCTTGTGCCGGTGTACCAGGGCCCAGAGGATCCCGGGGAACGTGGTGACCGCGACCCAGATGACCGCGCTCTCGGCGAGTGCCGCCCAGGTCGGCAGGAACGGGACCGGGTGCCCGATCAGCAGGCCGGCCGCACCGGCGATCGTCATCGCCGCCAGCATGACCGTCACCATCGCGTTCGCCCACGGGGAGAGCAGGTAGTGGAGCATCTCGACCAGCGCGGTCCGGGCGATCCGCGGTGACGAGAAGAGCCTGCCGAGGTAACGGGCGCACTGCATGTTGCCCTGCGCCCATCGGGTCCGCTGGCGGGTGAGCCGGCGGATGTCGACCACCGCCTGCTGCGTGACCGAGGAGCGGGACGTGTAGCGGATCGCCACACCACCCAGGTGCATCCGCAGACCCAGCTCCAGGTCCTCGACCAGGCAGCTGGACCACGGCGCGGTGCCGAGCGTCAGCAGCGTGGAGAGCCGGCTGAACTGCCCGTTCCCGCCGAGCCCGACGGTGTCCAGGGCGTCACGCATGTTCTGGCAGGCGTCGACGATCGCGCCGAACTCCAGATCCTGCACCGCGCCGAGGAGCTTGTTGCGGTTACGGATCCGGACCTGCACCTGCACCGCGCCGACCCGGGTGTCCCGCATCAGGCGCGACACCTCGACCAGGATGTTCTCGCTGCCCTGACCGTCGCCGTCGATGATGCCGAGCACCACCCGCTCCGGGCTCACCCCGGCCTCGGTGGTGCGCTCGGCGATGTAGCGGTACGCGGCGTTGAGCGCCTCGCCCTTGCCCTGGCGTGCCTCGGGAAGCTCCCGGCGCATGATGTGCAGTCGCGGGTGGTCGATCGCCGCGAGCACCTCGGGCGTCCGGTCGTCGGAGCCGTCGTCGACCACCAGGACCCGGGAGAGGGTGCCGGACGGTCCGCGCAGGTTGAGCGCCGAGGCAACCGTGTTCCCGACGACGGCCTCCTCGTTCAGGGCCGGGACGATGATCCAGAAGTGCTCGGGGCGGGCGTCGCCGCCGGCCACCGCCCGGTTCACGACCGCGGCGCGATGGGTGCCGTGATAGCGGACCGCGAACCACACCAGGATCACCGTGGAGAGCGGCCAGGCCAGCAGGACCGAGTAGCCGGCGATCGCGACGAGCCAGCTGTCTGATGCCGTCATCGGTGTGCACCTCCCTGTCCTAGTCACTGTTCGTGATTCTCCGCGAGCGAGGTGGGCCGCGCTCTTGGACGTAATAGGACATTAAGGAGCTACCCAGCGTGACTCAAGGGGTGCAAGCGGGTTGGCGGGCAATCCTGGCCAAATGGGCTAACCCAGACATCTCAGACTTCGCTGACCAGCCCAAACAGGACGCGATCCACACCATTCACCCGCACCACCGCTGCTCTCTCTCCGCATCCACCCAATCGCACAGAGTGATCTCCGATCCCCACCCACCCCTCCGGCACCACGAACACACAGAGTAGTCACCTCCTCACCGCAAGTGCGCCGGCTGGCGCTGATTCGGGCGGGTTGAGGCAGCACCCACGGCCAGCTGGTGGGGCCGGCTGGGCG
>NZ_JBHTDO010000011.1:117343-223360 GCF_042666575.1 Actinoplanes sp. GCM10030250
GTGAGGGGTGGGTTTTGTGCTGCGAGGCACCGCTCACGGCCAGCTGGTGGGGCCGGCTGGGCGTGAGGGGTGGGTTTTGTGCTGCGAGGCACCGCTCACGGCCAGCTGGTGGGGCCGGCTGGGCGTGAGGGGTGGGTTTCGCGGGATTTGGCACCGCTGAGAGCCAGCCGGGGAGGTCGGCTGGCTGAGGGAGGTGGAGGGGCTGGCTAGGCGGGAGGGTTGTCGAGCAGGGTGGGGTCGTCGCGGAGCATGGCGGCCAGGCGGCGGGCGGCCAGTTCGGTCTCCTCGGGGCGTTCCACCTGCAGCGGGATGGGCTGCGCCAGCGGTTCCGGGAAGCCGGGCTGGGGTGGGAACGGGTCCGTGTAGGGCGGGGCAGAAGCGGGGGCCGTGTAGGGCGGGGCGGACGCCGGGGCCGCGTGCTCGGGGTAAGCCGGCGGTGGGGTGTAGGGCGGGGGTGGGGGCACGGAGGCGTACGGCTGGGTGGTCTGGGGTGGGACCGGCGGCGGAGGTGGCGCCGCGAAAGGGTGCTGGAGGTGTTCCTGGGTCGCGCCGTTGGTCGGCCGCAGCCGGTCGTCGCTGGTCTCGTCAGGCAGGTGGCCGGAGGCCGGGTCCTGATAGCCGTAGGCGGGCTGACCGTGCGGCGGCATGGCGAACTCGTCGCGGCCGTAGCCGTTGTGAGCGGGCGTCGCCGGGGTGACGTAGGGGCGTTCGGCGGTGGGCGGTTCCGAGTAGTCGAAGTCCGTCGGGCCGAAGCGGTCCTGGTCGTCGCGGGTGGCGCGGGGCGGATCGGCGGGCTGGTAGGCCGGAGCGGGCGGTTCCTCGGCCGGCTCCTCGATGTCGATCTCGAAGTCGGCGTGGCGCGGTGCCGTCTCGGCGGCCTGGACCGGGGCCGGGTGGTCGGCGGTGACCTGCACGACGCCGTCGGCGAAGGCGAAGTGGAGCAGGGTCGGTTCGCCGGCGCCCTCGACGCCGACAGTGACGTTCAGGTTCGGGTTGCGGGAGATGACCCCCGCGATCGCCTCGACCAGCTCCGTGACCGCCGGCGGTGTGCCGGGGGAGTCTCCGGTGGCGCGGCGCCTCAGCTCATCCCGCCGGGCGAGCTTTTCGAGCGCGTCGTCCAATCCGCCTCGCACGTCACCGTCCTCTTCTCACGCGATCGCCCGGTACACCCACTCTGCACTCATCGGAGCGGGTTTGAAAACCGTCACCGGGCGACCCGATGCGACACCCTACGACGACTTCATCCGAATCGCCTTGTCGAGTGCCTGGTCCAGGACGACGAGCAGGGCATCCCGGACGGACCCGCGGAAACGGGCGTCGAACGAGATGACCGGCACATCGTCGCGAACCGCGAGCGCCCAGCGCACCTCGTCCAAGTTGTAGCTCAACTGTCCGTTGAAGGTGTTCACACCGACGACGAAGGGGAGTCCGGCGCGTTCGAAGTAGTCGACTGCTGGGTAGCAGTCGTCTATTCGGTTGGTGTCGACCACGACCAGGGCACCGAGGGCGCCCTTGACCAGGTCGTCCCACATGAACGCGAACCGGGTCTGGCCAGGCGTACCGAAGATGTAGAGCTTCAGCGTCTGATCGATGGTCAGGACGCCGAAGTCCATCGCGACGGTCGTGCCCGTCTTCATGGTCGCCTGACCGGGATCGTCGATGCCCACTGACTCCGATGTCATCTCGGCCTCGGTGGTGAGAGGCGCGATCTCGGAGATGGCGCCGACAGTGGTGGTCTTACCCACGCCGAAGCCGCCGGCCACGATGATCTTGACCGGGACCGGTGCCTTCTTGGGGGCGCCGCCGGGCACCCGCGCGGTACCGACGACGCGGTCAGTTGATGGATCGAAGTCCACGGATCACTCGCATGATGGTCTCGGGGTCAGGTGTGTCGTTGTCCAGCACGTGGACGTCCAGTTGGCCGGCGGCTCGCAGGTCGCCGACTAGGATTCGGCACACCCCCAGGTGGAGGCGCAACCGAGCGGAGATCTCGGCGACCGAGATCGGACTCTCCTCACAGAGAGACACGATCGCCCTGGTTTCCGGAGACAACCGCGACGGTGGTGCACCAGGCACCACCGTCACCTGAGTTTCCATACCGATGTCGGGGTCTCCTCCATCGGTTCGCCCGGCCGTGATGACGAACGGGCGCAAACTGTTGGTCGAGGTCTCGACCGGCGGGTTCTCCCCGGTGGGGGTGTAACCGCCGGTCGAGTGCTGCGGACCGGATTGCAGGAAGGGCCGGACTCCGGGGCGGGCCGGAGGCACCGTTTCGTCGGGGTCCGGGTAGGTCATTGCTGAACGGCGTTCTTCAACTCGGCGATCAGGCGCGGGCTGAGGGCACCGCCGGCACGCGTGGCGAAGAGCGTCATCTCGTACGCGAGGGTGCCCAGGTTGGCGGAGCGGTCCGCGATGACACCGAGCACGGAGCCGGCGCTGATCGCGGTGACCAGCAGATAGCCGTCAGCCATGTCGATGATGACCCGGTTCAGGGCGCCCAGCCGGTACCAACTGGCGGCACCGCCGGAGAGGCTGGTCAGGCCGGAGACGACCGCCGCGAGGCGCTCGGCGTTGGGCCTGTCCTTGATCGCCGACATGGCCATCAGGAGACCGTCGGAGGACACCGCAATGGCTTCGATCACGCCCGCTGTACCGGAGGTGAACGAGTCCAGCAGCCAGTTGAAGGTCTTGGCTTCGGCGCTGAGCTGACTTTGCGCGGTGGAGTAAGGGGAAGTCATCGCGGTTGTCCCTCGTGTTGTGGCTGACTCTCGTTCAGTGCGAGTGCGACTCCGTACTCGAACTGATCCATCAGGGCTCGCGCGGCTTCCGGGTCCAACTGAGACGGGGCCGGCGGCGGTGTCGGGCGGTGCGGTTCGTCGCTCGGCAGGGTTGCGCCGGGTACGCGACGGGTCAATGGGGAGCCCCCGGACGATGCCGGGCGGGCGGGCGGTGCCGCCTCCGGAACCGGGGTGCTCCACTGTGGTGTGGTGTCGACGGCCGGAGCCGGCGTGTTCCACTGAGCCGGGGTGTTCCATTCCGGGACGGCCGCGGGTGCCGGAGTGTTCCATTCCGGGACGGCCGCGGGTGCCGGAGTGTTCCATTCCGGGACAGCCGCGGGCGCCGGGATCGGGGCCGGCATGGAGACGCTGGTGTCCGAGTGGGCCCGGCTGACACCGGCCTCGAAGGCGTCGAACGCGGCCCGGGCAGCGAGGGCGTCGTCCTGCGACGGTGCCGCGGCGTGCTGCTGCGGCCCGGACTCGGCCGGCAGCTGGCTTCCCGGCACCCGGCGGCGCAACGGAGCGGAACTGCCCGCCCGCTGCTGCGGAATCGCCGCCGCCTCGTAAGGCGCCTCGTAAGGAGCCTCATAGGGCGTCTCATAAGGCGCCTCCACCGCGGGAGCCGACGCGTTCCAGGAGGCCTGAACCGGCTCGTTGTTCCACGCGGCACCGGCCGACGGCGCGGACGGCAGCTCCGGCAGTGCGGCCGGAACACGACCCGCCACCGGGGTGCCCATGTCGTACGAGACCACCGAGTCGCCGTGCGGATAGATCGGCGCGGCCGGCTCCTGGTACGCGGGACCCGGCGAGTAGACCGGCTCGGCGTCGTAGACAGGCTGGTCGGCGTACGGGTCGCGGGCGGGCTGGGCGGTGCCCTGTGCCTTGGCCCCGCCCGGTGCGAACGCGTTCCAGGAGTTCACCGACTCCAGGGTCTGCGTGGCCCGGCTCAGCACGTTCGGGTCGAACGGCTGCTGGCTGCCCGGCACCGAGCGAACGCCCGCGCTGGTGATCGCGACCTCGGTGGTGTTGCCACGCAGCGCACCGGAGTAGGCCGGCTCCGGGGCGTACAGCTGCTGCGGCATCGGCGAGGCGTGCACGGCAGCCGTCGGGAAGCCCGGCGCGGACGGCACCGCGAGGTTCTCCACCCGGGAGATCAGGTGCGAGGCGTTGAGGTCGATCCACGCCGTCAGGCCACCGTCGGGCGTGTCGGTCAGGGTGACCTCGATGCCGTGCCGGCGTGCGAGCCGGCCGACCACGAAGAGGCCGAGCACCTCGGTGGGTGCCAGGTCCAGACGCTCACGGCGGGTCAGTCGCGCGTTTTCCTCGGCCAGCCGCTCGGGCGCCAGGCCCAGGCCGCGGTCGATGATCGCGAGGCGGGCGCCGCCGCGCAGTTCGTCGGCGGTGACCGTGACCTTGGTGTGCGGCGGGGAGAACGACGTGGAGTTCTCCAGCAGTTCCGCGAGCAGCAGCGTCAGGTCGGCCAGGACGGCCGGCACCACGACGATGTCCTCGGGGACGTCCACCTCGACACGGGTGTAGTCCTCGATCTCACCGAGGGCGAGACGGACGACGTCGGAGAGCGGCAGCGGTGCCATGTGCTCGTTCGCACCGGCACCACCGGAGAGCACCACGAGCGCTGACGCGTTCCGGCGCAGACGGCTGGACATGTGGTCCAGGCGGTAGAGCTCGCGGAGGCGGTCGCTGTCGGTCTCGCGGCGTTCCAGGCTGTCGATCAGGGAGAGCTGGCGGCCGACCAGGTTCTGCGTACGACGGCCGACGTGGCCGAACATCTGGGCGACGTTACGGCGGCCGGCCACCTGGCGTTCCACCAGCCGCGCGGCAGTGGTCTGCACGCGGTCGAACGCGCGGGCCAGGTCGCCGATCTCGTCCTGTGCCTCGACGTCGACCGGGTCGAGGCGGATCGGGCGTACCGCTGCTTCCTGCTCGTCGTCTGCCACCCGCTCGAGTTCGGCCTCGGCGGCACGGGCGATGCGGTCGGCGGAGACGGTCAGGCGGCGCAGCGGCCGGGCGACCGCGCGGGCCATGAAGATGCTGAGCGTGATCACCAGGATCAGCAGCAGGAACGAGCCACCACCGATGAGGAACGCCTGCCGGAGGGCGCTCTCGCGGTTGTCGGTGACCGTGATGTCCACGTCCTGTGCGACGCGCTTCTCGACGAAGCTACCGAGGATCGTCACCGACTGCAGCGACGGGAAGAGCGTCCTGATGTTCAGGTCCCGCAGCGCCTTGGTCGGGTCCGAGGCCAGCGTGGTCTGGAACTTCGTGCCCACGCGGGAGACGAACGCGTCCTGGGTGTTGATGTACAGCTTGTACTGCGCGTCGGTGAAGTAGACCTCCGACGTCGTGATGATCGACTGGATCTGGCTGAACGTCGCGTTGAACGCGCCGAGCAGCTGACCGGAGGCTCGCGGGTCGTCGCGGGCCACCGTGGCGGACGCGAGGTAACAGGTGGCCACGCTGATCAGGTCGTCGGAGCGCATGGCGCGGTCGAGCGCGTAGACCTGCCGGCCGACAGCGGTCGTCAGGTCGGCGCTGACCGAGAGGCCCAGGCCGTCGATGAGCGGCGTGATGATGCCGGTGAAGTCCTCGACGACCTCGGGCGCGGTGACCGCGCGGTTCAGCACGTTCTGCCGGGTGCTGGAGAGCGTGGCGGCTCGGGCGATGGCCCGGGGCAGGTCTTCCGCGACGTCCTGGTCCAGGTCGTTCAGCTCGGCCACCGCGTCGGCGGCCTCGGCGCTCTGCACCACGAGCGTCGGCCGGTCGACCAGGCCGAGCAGGAAGCCGACCGAGAGCAGCCGTTCCTCCTGGAGCTCGATGAGTGCCGAGCTGACCTGGGTGGCGGCTTGAACGGTGTCGGAGGTGTTCTGGGCGACACGAGCGGCGTCGACGCGCTCGAAGATGACCGGGATGCTCAGCCCGACGACCCCGAGAAGGGGTACGAGTACCAGCAGGGCGAGCTTGCCGAGGATCCGGAACTTACCGAAGAGCACCGGAACGCTCCCGCCCGCCGTAATTGGGGATCTCGCCGTAGGCCGGTGCTGGGTCGTACGGGTTGCCGCCGTAGGCGGAACCGCGGCTGTCGCTCTGCACCGAGACGTCACGGCCGGTGTCGCCGCGGCCGAGCGACTCGCGAACGTCGGCGGCCCGGACGCGGGTCCAGTAGGTGGCGACCAGGATCAGGGCGATCGCGACGGCGAGCAGGCCCCAGGACTCGGCCCGGCGGTAGTTCAGCGAGTCGATCCGGTCGCTGAGCAGGGTGTCCAGCTCTTTCAGCACGACGCCGGAGAGTGCGTTGAGCGCGCTCTGCAGGGTGCTCTGCGCGGTCACCAGCGCGGAGACGTTCGGTGCGCCACCGAAGTTGGCGCCACGGTTGGCCGCCTCCATACCGCGGCGGAACGCGTCCAGAGTGGTCACCAGGTTGCCGCTCAGGGTGGCGCTGCTGGTGGCGTTCGCGGCGGCCTGCAGGTTGTCGGTCAGGTCGTCGCCGGCCTGGCGGACCAGGAGGGACTCGGTGCCGAACTGGGCGAGCAGGGCCTGCTTCTGCCGGGCCTTGGCGGCGGCGACCATGTTCGCGGTGTCACCCATGCGGCTGACCCGGGTCACGGCCTCCGGCATGTCGACGGCCACGGCCTGCTGGAGGAACCAGATGTCGCTCGACTCGTCACGGTTGAGCGTGGAGTTCTCCCGGACCGCGGCGTAGAGCGCCAGGGCCAGGTCGGAGACCTCGACGTGCGCCTCGTAGATCGTGGCGGCGTCGCCGTCCACGCTCTGCAGCTTCGCGATCTTGTCTTTGAGGCCGGCCCACCGGTCCCGGGTGCCGAGGTCCTCACCGAGGTCGTCGTCGGCGGCCTGGACACGCGCGACGGCGGCGGTCAGGGAGGCCGGTTCCGCGCCGACGCCCTGCAGGGCCGAGGCCTGCTTTTCGGCGAGCGCGGTGGTCAGCGGCCCGAGGGCGGCGAGGAACTCGACACCCTGCCGCTCCAGTTCCGTGTTGCTCCGGTGTTCCGAGTTGTCGCCAAGGACACGCAGGAACAGTGCTGCCGTCGGCAGTACGACGAGAACCGTCAGCACCGCCGCGATGGCGGAGCGTAAACGGGTTCGCCGGCTGTTAACCGAGACTGACATTGCTTAAGTCCTCCGCCATGCACACGCGATGGGCCATTCGGGGGCTACGGACAGTAGCCAAGCGGGCGCACCGATCCGGGTCAATCTATCCGAGAAAACCTCAGAAAACCCCTTGCCAAGGGTCAGAGTTCTCTCGTCTGATCGGGGGATACGCGGCACTGCCGACTCGGCTGTACGTCTGCGCGGACCAGGGTTTGCTGCGATGAGGAGGCCCAGTCCACACGGGCTGTCGGAACTGAGTGACGAGCGCCGCGGAGGATCGTATCCGCATCGTGGGCGGGACGTGAATATGACTTCTACTTCGGATTTGTTACATCTGATCGCACTGTCATTCACGGATAGTGGCGTACCAATTGCGCAGCGTTTAACTATTGCTCTGCGTAGTGGCTCGGATACGCAAATGACGGCCTCTCCGTCCCGTTTTCGGTACGGAGAGGCCGAATGACTTAAATTCTCGCCAGTGCTTTGCGGAGCGGATCAAGCCCCAGCGAGCCCAGGTTCAGGGCGTCCCGGTGGAAGCTCTTGAGGTCGAAATCACTGCCTTTACGGATCTTTGCCTCGTCCCGCGCCTGCATCCAGATGCGCTCACCGACCTTGTACGACGGCGCCTGCCCCGGCCATCCCAGGTACCGCTTCCACTCGAACCGCAGCACCTCCTCGGGCATCCGGGTGTGCGCCCGCAGGAACTCCCAGCCCAGCTCCGGTGTCCACCGCTGACCCGGATGGAAGCCGAACGGGTTGCCGGCCGGGATCTCCAGCTCGAGGTGCATGCCGATGTCGACGATCACCCGGGCCGCACGGAGCGCCTGCGCGTCGAGCATGCCGAGCCGGTCGCCCGGATCGGTGAGGTAGCCCAGCTCGTCCATCAGGCGTTCCGCGTACAGCGCCCAGCCCTCACCGTGCCCGGAGCACCAGCAGAGCAGCCGCTGCCACCGGTTCAGGATGTCGGCGCGGATCAGGGCCTGGCTCACCTGGAGGTGATGACCGGGAACACCCTCGTGGTAGACGGTCGTCACCTCGCGCCAGGTGGAGAAGACCTCCTGTCCCTCCGGGACCGCCCACCACATCCGGCCCGGGCGGGAGAAGTCCTCGCTGGGCCCGGTGTAGTAGATGCCGCCGTCGCTGGTGGGAGTCAGGCAGCACTCCAGCTTCTGTGCGGGCGGCTCGATGTCGAAGTGGGTGCCGTTCAGATCGGTGATCGCCCGGTCCGAGAGCGCCTGCATCCAGTCGCGGAACGCCTCCTTGCCCGGGATGCTGCGGGCCGGGTCGGCGTCGAGGACCGCGACGGCCTCGTCGACAGTGGCTCCCGCTCCGGCGATGACCGCCGACACCGCGCGCATCTCCCGCTCCAGCCGGTCCAGCTCCTCGAAGCCCCAGAGGTAGGTCTCCAGCTGGTCGATCTTGGCGCCGAGGAAGTACTGGGAGGCCAGGGCGTAACGCTCGGGCCCGGCGGCCTCCTTGTCGCGGCCGCGGGGGGCGAGCTCGTCCCGGAGGAAGGCGCCGAACGAGGCCGTCGCGGCGGTCGCCACTTCGGCACCGCGCCGCAGCTCCGTCTCGAGCGCGCCGGAGGCCTGGAGCCGGCGGGCGAGGCCACCGAAGAAGTCGTCCCGCCGCGGGTCGGTCCAGGCGTCACACTGCTCGGCGACCGCCAGCAGCTGGGCCCGGGCGCTGACCACACCGTTGCCGGCACCCTCGAGCAGGGTGCGACGGTATTGCTCCAGGGCGGTGGGCAGCGCGTGGAGCCGGGTGGCGATGTTGGCGACCGCCTCCTCGCCCTCGGTCGGCATCAGATCGAGGGCCATCCGCAGGCTGTGCAGGCCGCTGGAGATGACGTTGACCTCGGTGGCGGCGTAGCCGGCGTCCAGCCTGGCCAGTTCGAGGCCGAGCCGTTCGAGCATTGCCTCCTTGGCGACCTGCTCGGACTCATGTCCGGGTTCGATCACATCAAGATCATTTATCGTACGGCGGAGCAGCTCTGCCTGAGCGGCGAAGCCCTCCGGTGAGAGGTCGTCGGTCCTGTCATCGTGGCCGGAGATGCCGACGGCGGTCGCGCCGGTCGGGTTGAGCTCGGCCCACTCGTCGACGTAGCGGTTGGCGAGTTCGTCTATTCGTCCCACCCGGCCGACACTACGGGACGGAACGGGCAGAATTCTGCCCGATTTCAGCTGTGCGAAGCGGTCCATCCGATCAGCCGGTCGGCGGGCCAGGTGTTGACCACGCGGTCAGCCGGTACGCCGCACAGAGCCGCCCGCCCACAGCCGAAGTCGAGCCAGTCCAGCTGTCCCGGGGCGTGCGCGTCGGTGTCGATGCTGAACACGCAGCCGGCCTCCACCGCGACGGTGAGCATCCGCTTCGGCGGGTCCAGCCGGTCCGGCCGTGAGTTGATCTCGATGGCCTTGCCGTGTTCCAGGCAGGCCGCGATCACCTTGTCCAGGTCGAAGGTGCTCGGCGGGCGGGTCCGGGCGCGGGAGTGCGCCACGTCGCCCTCGCCGGCGGCGGACACCTTGCGCCCGGTCATGTGCCCGAGAATGTCCAGGTGCGGGTTGGCGATCGCGGTGACCATCCGGCGGGTCATCCGCGGTGACTCGTCGCGCAGCTTGCTGTGCACCGAGCCGACCACCACGTCGAGCCGGGCCAGCAACTCGTCCTCCTGGTCCAGCGAACCGTCGTCGAGGATGTCGACCTCGATGCCGGTGAGGATGCGGAATCCCTCCGGCAGCGCCTCGTTCAGCTTGGCCACGTGATCGAGCTGGCGGCGCAGCCGATCGGCGGTGAGGCCGCGCGCCACGGTGAGCCGGGGCGAGTGGTCGGTGAGCACGAAGTACTCATGGCCTAGGTCGGCCGCGGCCAGGGCCATCTCCTCGATCGGCGAGCCGCCGTCGGACCAGTCGGAGTGCACGTGACAGTCGCCGCGCAGGGCCGCGCGCAGGGCGGCGGCCGCCTCCGGCAGGTCGGTGCCCTCGGTGGAGGTCAGCCGTCGCAGGTACACCGGCTCCTCGCCGGCCAGCGACTCGGTGACGCAGCGCGCCGTCACGTCGCCGACCCCGGCGAGCTTCGCCAGGGTGCCGGCCTCGGCGCGGGCGGCCAGCTCGTCCTGCGGTGTCTTGGCGACCGCCGACGCGGCCGACCGGAACGCCTTCACCCGGTAGGTGGCCTCGTTGGCCCGCTCCAGCAGGAAGGCGATACGCCGCAGGTCGGCGACCGGATCACGACTAACCATGCGGCCAGCCTAGGTGGTCGGATGAATCTTGCCGGGCCGATATCGAAGTCGGTATCTTCCGACGGCCGCCCGGCCGGAGGGCGGGTCAACGGGGGAAGGAACGGCCATGTCCACTGCCCTGCGCGCGGCGATCTCGGTCGCGATGCTTGTCGGCTTCTACGTGCTCGGTCTCGTGCAGCTCGCGGTCGTCGGCCTGCTGATCTACGAGATCTGGACGCACATGCACGGCGCGGGCGCCGCGAAGCTGAGCTGGGTGCTGCTCGTCGCGGTCGGTGCGGTGGTCGCCGGCCTCTGGCGGGCCATCCGCGCCCAGCCGGGCGAGCCGGAGGGCCTGCCGCTCACCCCGGAGCAGGCGCCGGCGCTGTGGCAGACGGTACGGGAGATGGCCGTTGCCGCCGGCACCCGCGCCCCCGACGAGATCCGTCTCGTCCCCGAGGTCAACGCCGCGGTCAGCGAGGACACCGAGCTGCTCGGCCTGGTCAGCGGCCGCCGCCGGCTCTACCTCGGCATGCCGCTGCTCCAGACGTTCACCGTCGACCAGATGCGCTCGGTGGTCGCCCACGAGCTGGGGCACTACTCCGGTTCGCACACCAGGCTCGCCGCTGTCGCCTACCGGGGCCGGCTCGCCATGCACGAGACGCTCAGCCGGGTCGGCAAGTGGAACGTGTTCGGGTGGGTCTTCAAGGGTTACGGCCGGCTCTACCTGCTGGTCAGCAACGCCGTCACCCGCCGGCAGGAGTTCGAGGCCGACCAGGTCTCGGTCCGCGTCGCCGGTGTCGAGGCCGCGGTCAGCTCGATGCGGGAGATCCCGGTCGTCGACGCCGCCTGGAGCTTCTACTTCGGACGGTACGTCGCTTTCGGCTGGGAGATCGGATACGCGCCGGACGACATCTTCGGCGGCTTCCGGCAGCTCTACACCGCGCGTACCGGCGAGCTGGCCGACCTGCGTGACCAGGAGCCGGACGAGAAGACGTCGCGCTGGGACACCCACCCGGCGATCGGCGAACGGATCAGCGCGATGCGTGCCCTCCCGCCGGTGTCGCACCCGGCGGACGAGCGCCCCGCCTCGGTCCTGCTGCCCCAGCTCGACGGGGCCGGCCTGGAACTTCAGGCGGCGGTGGTCAACTTCGGGCCGCGTACCGTGCTGCCCTGGGCGCAGTTCACCGCCGCGTCGCTGGTCGCGATGCAGCAGCGTCGCGCCGACCGGGTCTTCCGCTCGGCCGCCCGCCGGCTCGGTGTCCCCGAGGCCGGCCTCGCCGAGATCTTCGGCATGGTCGCCGCGGGCCGGCTCGCCGAGCTGGCCGCCGAGTTCTACCCCGACCTCAGCCGGTACGAGGCCGCCCTGGCGTTCGCCGGCCCGATGGACGACCTGATCACGCTCGCGGCGGTGCGCTCCGGTGTCGCCTCCTGGCAGCACTCCTGGTCGGAGTCGGCCAGGCTGGTCGACCGGAACGGCGCCACCGCCGACTTCACCGAGATCGCCAAGCTGGCGGTCGCGCCGGAGACCCTGGACCAGGCTCGGGCGCGGCTCGCCCAGCTCGGTGTCCAGGTGGAGGCGGCACGGGTGGTGGAGGTCAAGGCCGGCGCGCAGGGCTCGGACGTGATCGGCGCCCTGGCCAACGTCAAGGTCGACGAGCAGGAGAGCGACGTGATCCTGCTGGACCGCGGCATGATCTTCGTGCCCGCGCCGAAGGACACCGGTGAGGGTGAGAAGCGGATCGGCCAGCTGCTCGCCGCCAACGACCCGGCCGTGCTGGCCCATCACTACCGGTTCGTGGCTTTTGAGGAGCTGGCGGCCGCTCGTATCCTGAAGACCGTGCCGATCAATGCTGAGCTGAGCCTGCACGACGGCTCCAAGGTCATCCTGAAGGAGCGCTGGTCCAGCGACACCATCGGGGACAGCCGCGACACCCTCGAATCCATCCTGAAACGGGTGAACGAGCGAGCCGCCACATGATGCGGACGATCGACTGGGTGAACGGGGCCGTCGAGATCATCGACCAGACGGCCCTCCCGGGTGAGCTACGAATCCTCCGGCTGCACACGGTGGGTGAGCTGATCGCGGCGATCCAGTCGCTGGCCGTGCGCGGCGCACCCGCACTGGGTGTGGCGGGCGGTTTCGGCGTGGCCCTGGCCGCCCGGGTCCACGGCGACGATCCGGCGGCGCTGGCGCTGGCCGTACGGAAGATCGAAAGCGCCCGCCCGACAGCGGTCAACCTGGCCCGCGGCGCGCAACGTGCCGCCGTGCTGCTGCCGCACGGGCCGGAGGCGGTGCTGACCGAGGCCTTCGCGATCCGGGACGAGGAGATCGTGGCGTCCCAGGCGATGGCGACGCTCGGTGCCGACCTGGTCGTGGAGCTGTGCGGAGCGCGACCGCGGCTGCTCACCCACTGCAACACCGGCGGGCTGGCCGCGGTCACCATCGGCACCGCGCTGGGCGTGGTCGGCGAGCTGCACCGGCGGGACAGGCTGGCCGGGGTGATCGCCAGCGAGACCCGGCCGCTGCTGCAGGGCGCCCGGCTCACCTCCTGGGAGCTGGCCCGCTGGGGCATCGAGCACCGGGTCGCTGTGGACTCGGCCGGCCCGTTCCTGATGGCCCGCGGCGAGGTGGACGCGGTGATCCTGGGCGCCGACCGGATCTGCGCCAACGGCGACGTGATCAACAAGATCGGTACCTACTCGCACGCTCTCGGCGCGCAGCGGGCCGGCATCCCGTTCCTCGTGGTGGCACCCGAATCCACGGTGGACCTGGACACCCCGTCCGGCGCCCAGGTGGAGATCGAGGATCGCGGCGCCGGCGAGGTCACCGCGTTCGGCGACGCGGTGAACCCGGCCTTCGACATCACCCCGCACGACCTGGTCACCGCCATCGTCACCGACCGCCGCGTGATCCGCGTGGACCGCGGCGAGAAGCCCTAGACCGAAGGTTTCCAGGGCTTGAGCCAGTCGGTCTCCGGCCATCCCTCGGCGGCGGCCATCAACGGGTAGGCGGTGCCGCCGTCCACCGACTCGCGGACGATGTCGGCGTGCCCGGTGTGCCGCGCGGTCTCCTGGATCAGGTGCAGCAGCACCCATCGCAGTGACCAGAAGTCCCGGTCCTGCGGGTTCCACGGGACCGAGTGGTCGATCGGCACCGGGTGGTCGAGGTTCGCGATGTCGTTGACCGTCTTCTCGGTCGCCTCGGCGACCCGGTCGTATCTCGCGAGCACCTCGTCGAAGCTCTCCCCGTCGGCTAGCCGGAAGTTGGTCGCGTAGGCCTGGTAGTCGGCCGGCTGCGACTCGCCGCGCACGATCGTCATCCAGCCCTCCTCGGTGGAGGCGCAGTGCTTGATCAAGCCGCCGACACTGAGTGGGCTGGCGCTGGGCGTGGCACGAAGCTGTTCCGGCGTGAGCCCGTGAGCGGTCAGTTTGATCACGTAACGCATCTGGGCGAGATAGGCGAGCAGGCCATCCTGCTCGTTGGCGATGGGACCGACCTGGCCGGGCATCTGAAGCTCCTTCGGTGGGCGTCTCCGTCACCGACCACGTTAGGAGGCTTTGCGGTCACTTCCTGGCCGCATTGCGAGAACTTCGCCATCATGCACAGCCGTCACCCATCCGCCGGACCTGCCCAGTTCCAGCAGCGAACCCACCGACGCCGTCAGCTCCTCCGCCTCACCCGGCGTCGCCGGCCAGGATCGGCGCAGGTCGCCGGCGGTGCGCAACGCCGGGACCAGGGCGGTCACCGGGTCGTCCGAGTCGAGCAGGTCGCTCATCTCCCGCAGGACGCCGATCAGCGACCGCAGCTCACCGCGGACCGCGTCGACGTTGCCGCCGCACATCGCGGCGATGAGCTCCGCGCGGGTCGCGGCCACCCGGGTGCCGTCCCGGAAAGATCCGGCTGCCAGCGCTGCGGCCAGCGGATGTCCGGCGAGCTGCCCGGCCAGGGCGGCGGCGAACAGGTGCGGCACGTGGCTGATCTGAGCGACCGCGGTGTCGTGCTCGACAGCGGTCACCGGGACGACCCGGGCGCCGAGCTCGGTGTACAGCCGGGCCAGCGCCAGCCAGTCGCCCAGGTCGGTCTCCGGCTCCAGGCACAGGACCCAGGCGCACCCCGAGAAGAGGTCAGGATCGGACGCCGCGAACCCCGACGTCTCCTTGCCGGCCATCGGATGCCCGCCGACGAACCGTCGCAGTCCGTGCGCGGCGGCCAGCTCACGCACCGGACCCTTCACCGACGTCACATCGGTGACCAGGCCGTCATGACCCGCCAGCTGAGGAAGGACTTGCGGCAGAAACTGCAGGGGTACGGCGAGAGCCGTCACCTCCGCACCCCGAACCGCATCGGTCACCGAGTCGGCAACCCGGTGACCCGCCGCCCGGGCCAGCTCCCGGGTCCGCGGGTCGGCGTCGAACCCGGTCACGTCGTGCCCGCCCGCGGCCAGCGCCCGCAGCAGGGAACCGCCGATCAGACCCAGTCCGACGACTGCTGCCCTGAGGGGATGACTTCGGTTGCCGGCGACGGGTGAGCTCTGCACCGGACGACTTTCGCACATCCGGCGCGGCCGGCCCTTTCCCGTACGGAAGACTCAGGCCTTGCAGTTGTTCTTGGACTTCCAGGTCTTGACCTCGGTCACCGGGCTCTTCTGACCGCCGTTGCGCCACGACTTCAGGTATTTGGCGGGCCAGACCACACCGCGCCGCACCTTCCAGTCACCGGTCTTGGCGCACCCCGGCGAGATGCCGTAGTGCAGGTGGCAGACGTTGTTCGCGTTGCCGGTCTTACCGACCTTGCCGAGCAGCTGTCCGGCCTTGACCCGGACGCCGGCCTTGATGCCGGTCTGCACCTTGCTCAGGTGCGAGCCGTAGTAGCGCACGCCGTCGTCGCCGAGGATCGACACCGAGAGGCCGCCGTTGAGCGGGCCGTCCGGCTTGCCCTTCACATACTTGTCCACCAGCGTGACCTCGAGCACCACGCCCGCTGTGGTCGCCACGAAACGCTCGCCGCAGTCGGCGAACAGGTCGGTCGCCGGGTATTTCGAGTGGGTGGTGTGGAAGTCCACGTTCGAGGCGTCGACCGGGAAGGTGTACTTCACCGCTTTCGGTGCCGCCGGTGCCTTCGGCTTGTTGCTGATCGTCGGCGTCGGCCTGGTCCCGCCCGCCTTCGCATCCGCGACCGGTGCCTGCGCGGACTCAGCCGGATCGGTCGTGGCCTCCGCCGTCGGCTCGGCCGCGGTGGCGGCCGCCGGATCCACGAACTGCGGGGTGGAGGCCGGCGAGCCGGACCCGCCGGTGGACCCGCAGCCGGCCAGGAAGACCGCCGCGATCGTCAAACCCGAGAGGGTACGGAGTAGGCGCACCGCGACATCCTGACAGAAGCCGACGATCGGCGCAGACCCGCATCGACGCCTCGGGTTACCGGCCCGCGGTCGTCAGGGTGGCTACGCTGCAGGGAAAGGTCTTCGCCAGAGAGCTGCGCCACACAGTGGTGCGCCACGAGGGTTACCGGACAGGAGAAGCGAGATGGCTGACCGGCAGAGTTCCTGGTCCGCGGTCACCCCGCCGCCACCGGGGTACCTTCCGACGCATCGCCCGCCGTCCGCCCCGCCGGACCTGTCGCTCCAGGGGCTCCCGCCGCGCCCGTTCTACCGGGAACCGCACCGGGTGGCGGCGCTTCCCGTGCTCAGCGGGCTGGGCGCCACCACGCTCTGGTTCGTTCTGTTCGGCAGCCTCGGCAGCGACCTCACCTCGTACGCGTGGTGGACCATCCTGGCCGCGGCCGTCGCCTGGCTGGTCGCCGTGGTCCTCTCGCTGGTCGGTGACCGTGGGGTGGCCGTCGGCGTGGCGGTGGCGAGCGGTGTCGGGCTGTCGATCGCGCTGACCTTCGTGGCACTGCGATGGATGTCGACCTACGACTGGCCCCTGTGGTGATCGTCCGAGTCGGTGTTCGTCCGAGTTCGAACAGCCTGAGCGGACACCTGGAGTGCCCTTCCCGTTGCCCTTCGTCGTCGCCGGGAAGCGGGTCTGCCGAAGTGGGCATCGACCCTTGACGAACGTCGTACGGCTGGGCACTCTCGGCACCATGGCCCCCTCGCCGCAACGGCTCGACCCCGATCGCTGCCGTCGCCGTCTCGAGTTGCTGGCGGCTCTCGCCCAGGCGAAGTCACCCCAGTCCGAGCCGGCACAGCGCCTGCGCGGCATGCGGCTCCGTGAGCTGATCGCCACCCGGCGCCGACCGGGCAACTGACCCGGCTCACCGAGCTCCGGCGACTGATCCGGCTCACCGGCCCGGCGCGGTCCGGCGACTGACCCCGCTCTCACCGGCCCGGCGCCGTCCGGCAATGACCTCGGTCAACGACGCCGGCGGGGCAACTGAACGGATCGTCGGGGCGCCCGCCGCAGTGGCGGAAAACCCGTTGTTCGAGCGTGGCGCGATGCGCCCGCCGTAGTACCAGCTACCGTCAGGCGCTGAGAGATAAAAGTCGCGTTGGGGGAATCGTGTCGATTTTCGCTGCCGCTGTCGCCCGGGGTAAGTCCGGGTGGACGGCGACGGAGCTGGACCTTGCGGGCCTGGCCGACATCGACGAGGTGGTGGACAGGCTTCGCGATACCGAGCCGGACACCGACCTCGCGCTGCTGTTCGTCGAGAGCGACGACGAGTACCTGGCGATCCTGCGGCTCGACGAGAGCGATGACCTGCGGGTCTTCGCTTCGGACTCGGCGTTCGCCGAGGAGTCGCGGATCGGGTCGGTGCTGCTCGGCGAGGTGGAGACGCCGGCCCTGGGGCTGGACGACCTGGCCGTCGTACCGGACGACGACACCCCGGCCGCCGATCCGGACGCCGATCCGATCGGTGACGCCGAACTGCTCGGCGACCTGGGTGTGAACGGCCAGAAGTTGCTCGCCCTCTGCGGCAAGGAGGGCATGCTGCCGTCCGACGTCACCGCCGAGATCTGCCAGCGGATCGGCTGCGGTGACGAGATGGAGGAGCTGCGCGAGGCGTGAACCGTCGGGTGCGGCACGAGGAGTGGATGCGGCGAGCGCTCGCCGTCGCATCCGCCTCACCCGATGACGTCCCGGTCGGGGCGGTGCTGCTCGGCCCGGACGGCACCGAGCTCGCGACGGCCGGCAACGAACGGGAGCTGGCCGGGGATCCGACCGCCCACGCGGAGATCCTCGTGCTGCGCCGGGCCGCGGCGAAGCTCGGCACCTGGCGGCTGGACGGGTGCACGCTCGTGGTGACACTCGAGCCGTGCACGATGTGCGCCGGAGCGATCGTGCTGGCCCGGGTGGGCACCGTGGTCTTCGGCGCCTGGGAGCCGAAGACGGGCGCGGTCGGCTCCCTCTGGGACGTCGTCCGGGACCGGCGCCTCAACCACCGCCCCGAGGTCTACTCGGGTGTCCTGGAAGCAGAGTGCGCCCTGCTCCTGCGCGACTTCTTCCGCTGACGCCGTCTGCCGGACCACAAGCGCTGACGCCGCATGGTGCGGACCTCGATCGCTGACACCGCGAGCGGGCCGGGCCGGGTGGTGCGGGCCGGACTGGGTGGTGCGGGTCGGGCCCCGGTGCGGATCTCGGGTGCGGATACACCCGAGATCCGGCATTTGGGTTGCGGCTTGAGTGGGCAGGTCAGCCCGGCGCGGGCGGCACAAGCCGGCATGGCACCCGGGTCGCCTGTAGGGCGGGGACTCTGCGTCGGTCGTACCCTCTGATTTTCTTAAGCGATCGCGGTGTCGAGACCGATCCGGACCATGTTGCTGAAGCCCTGCTCACGCTGCGCGGAATCCATCGCCTCGCCGCGCTTGATGTGATCGCTGACGGTCAGGATCGTCAGTGCCTTGGCGCCGTAACGGGCGGCGATCGTGTAGATCGCTGCTGACTCCATCTCGACCGCGAGGACGCCGTAGTCGGCGAGCGAGTCGTAGAGATCGGGCCGGTCGGTGTAGAAGGCGTCGGCGGCCAGAATCGGACCGACCCGCATCGGTACGCCTTGGGCCTCGGCGATCTCCACAGCGGTGCGCAGCAGGCCGAAGTCCGCGACCGGCGCGTAGTCGACCAGGCCGTCGAAGCGGGTCCGGTTCATGTTGGAGTCGGTGGCAGAACCGATCGCGGCGATCACGTCACCGAGGTTCAGGTCCATGGCCAGGGCGCCGCAGGATCCGATTCTGATCACTGACTTCACGCCGTACTCGTTGATCAGCTCGTGGGTGTAGATCGACGCCGACGGCATGCCCATGCCGGAGCCCTGCACCGACACCCGCTCGCCGTTCCAGGTGCCCGTGAAGCCGAGCATCCCGCGGACCTGGGTGTAACAGACCGCGTCCTCCAGGAACGTCTCGGCGATCCACTTCGCCCGCATCGGATCACCGGGCAGCAGCACCCGCTCGGCGATGTCGCCCGGCTTGCCGCCGATGTGCACGCTCATGCCAGCTCTCCGTCTCTCTCGTCCATGCCGCCGATCTTGCCAGTTCAGGGCCGTCGTGCGGGCTTATGGGTAACCCGGCGGCAAGCGCCCTCGGGCGTCCGGTAACGTACTTCCCGGTGGTGTGTCCGAGTGGCCTAAGGAGCACGCCTCGAAAGCGTGTGAGGGTGCAAGCCCTCCGCGGGTTCAAATCCCGCCGCCACCGCCACTCGAAGAGCCCGGTCCCGGTGACCGGGCTCTCTTGTTTTCTGCAGTCACATCCGTCACGCTGTGTGCCCTTCGCCGGGGTCGCCCGGGCGGACCGGCGGCGGCTCGTACGTTCGGTCGGAAGACATGATCAGGGTACGTGCGTGTAACGGTGGTGTTTCGTCGCACGTCAGAGCCTGGGACTACGGAAAGTAGTGAATCTTGGACCGCCCTAAGACATAGGGTGTTGCGCAAGTCACGGGGCCCAAAACCACCGGATCAGACAATGTGGTTCCGACCGGGCGGCGAGAAAGTTTCACAGATTCACCCCACACAGATTCGTCGATATCTGTCCTAGATTTGTCATGTGAGAGTTGAGCATCACTGGTGGAATGGGGACCTCCGTGTCGCCCGCCGTGACGTCTACATCCGTACGGACGGCGAGCACTGGGAAGTCGAGGCCCAGATGGGCGGCCCTGAGGGGAAGTCCAAAGTGCAGCAGTGTCCCGGCCGGGCTTCAGCAATGATCCTGGCCGACGCGTGGCGCGGTCCACGCTGGCGGTGGCGCGAGCTCTGAGAAGCAGCGCCAGGAGCCCAGGCTGTGCCGCCAATGCTTGACTGTCCCGGCCAGCCTTGAACAGGCCGGACCCTCTAGGGGGTCCGGCCTCTTCGTGTCTATCCACATCGTGTGTGTGCCATCCGCTTTGCGACGCACGCTCTGTCCGATGTGCGCGAAACTTAGTGATCTAGGTTTGAATGCCCATAGGTCGGGCAGGAAGCGATAGATCACCATGCAGGCAACAGTCACCGATCAACGATCCGACGTCGCCGTGCTTCACCTGCGTGGCGAACTCGACGCCGACACCGCGGGCCAGCTGCACACCACGCTCGCCGAGCTGCTGGAACGCCCGGTGCCGAGGATCGTCGTCGACCTCACTGAGCTCAAATTCTGCGACTCGGTGGGGCTGAGCGCGTTCATCACCAGTAAGCAGGTGATCGCCGCCCGAGGAGGGTGGCTGAGTTTCGCCGGCGCGAACCCGTTCCTGGCACAGCTGATGGAGACGGTCGGGCTGGGGCGCTACTTCGCCATCTTTCCCGAGGTCGACGACGCGATAGCAGCAGCGCAGCTGTAACGCCGGAACGGGATCGTCGCCTCGGCTGAGCTGCGCGTTCCCGAATATTGAGATACTTGCCAGGGTCGATGTGCGGCCCTGGCAAGATCACGTGTCGTGAGGCGTTGGAGTGCCGCTCTGGTCAGCGGCCTGATGATCGTGGCCGGATGCGGTACGACGGCGGGGCCGGCGGTCGCGGCGGACGTCCCCTGCGCCCAGGTTTCCGATCAGGGGTTGAGCACCGGGGCGTACCGGGGATCGCCGCTGGCCGAGGGCGAGACGGACTGCCTCGAGCTGCCGACTCCGGCCGGCGCGAAGCTGGAAATCTGGACACCGGCGTACTCCGTCCTCGAGCAGGACTTGGACATCGACGTCGTGGACGCCGACGGCACGGTGGTCTGCCACAACTGGTGTGAGCTGACCGGGCCGGCGCCGTACCGGATCGTGGTCACCGCTCTCAAGGCGATCACCGCCTATCAGCTGACGGTGCAGCGGACCGACCGGATCGACGGCTGCACCCCGCCGCAGGACCGGACTGGGGACACCGTCAGCGAGATCGCGTCGTTCTCCGCGGAGCGGTTCGCCACCTGTTACGCGATCCCGGCGGACCGGCATGCGACCTCGGAGATGCTGAGCGCCGCACCGATCGGCCGTACCGGTGGGAACCTGTGGACCGCGGTCTACGACAGCACCGGCGAGGGGATCTGCGGCGGCTACCTGGCGACGTTCGAGGTGGTCGTCGCGCACTGCCGTCTCCGGGAGGGGCAGGCGTACTCGCTGGCGGTGGTCGCGCGGCCGACCAGCGGCGACTACCGGATCAGCCGCAAGGATGCCACCACGCGGGGCGCGGACTGCCGGACCCCGGCGTCCACCCTGGTCGGCGGACCGGCGTCGGCCGGCTCGATCGCGGCAGCCGACGACATTCAGTGCTATCGGCTCTCCGGTTCCGAGACGGAGTCCTTCTGGGCGGCTGTGCGGAGCAACGGTGCGGTGCGGTACACGGTCCTCGACGCCGCTGGAGACGAGGTGGCCTGCGGCGTCTCCAGCCCGTGCCGGATGACCGGATCCGCCGACTACCGGATCTTCCTGTCCACGACGACGGCGTCGACTCCGAAGGACTACCGGCTGGACGCCTGGCGACTCGGCGAGCCGGGCCGGGCGCCCGCGGAGTGCCCGGTCGTGACCGATCCCGCCCGCCTGGCACCGATCACCACGATGCTCGACGATCAGAAGACCGCTGTGTGCCGGACCGTGCCGGTCCGGGGGCGCACCGCGTTCCAGGTGCGGGTCACCAACACCGAGGACGGCGCCGACCATCCGCGGCTCTACCTCTTCGACCACACCGGCACGAGCAACCAGGTGGCCGGTTACTGCCGCCAGGACGGTCCCTGGCACTGCTCGCTGACCGCGAAGGGTGATGCGCTCCTCGTCATCGCGCCGGGGGTGCCGGTCGGCCGGTTCCCGTTCCGGGCCGAGTTCGACTGTGACCCGGGGCCGTGCGCCGAGGAGCCGCAGCCGGTCGCGCTGACGTCGGTGAGCCCGGCGACCGTTCCCAACAGTGGGCCGGTCACCCTCACGCTGAACGGCGCCCGGCTCTCGGCGGGCGACACGGTGCGGCTGAGCCGGGCCGGGTCGGCGGCGATCACGGCAGCGGTGACCGGAGTGTCCGCTGACGGGACTGCGCTCACCGCGCGAGCTGACGTCACGGGGTTGGCGGGCGGCGCCTGGGATGTGACGGTGACGTCGGCCGCGCCGGGTGGTGGGTCGGCCGGCCGGGTGCTGACGGTCACGGCCGCGCCGCTGAAGGTGGTTCGGCCGCCGTCGATCAGCGGGACGGTGCGGGTCGGTTCCACGGTCCGGGTGGTGGCGGGGGTCTGGAGTCCGGCGGCTTCGTCCTATGCGTACCAGTGGACGGCCGGTGGCGTGGCGATCAAGGGAGCGGTGGGTTCGGCGTACGCCGTTCCCGCGGCGCTCCGGGGCAAGCGCCTCGCGGTGATCGTGACCGCCAGGCTCGCCAACCGGGCGAGCACCTCGGCGACCTCGGCTGCGGCTACGGTCGGCTACGGCGTGGCGCCCCGGGCGACCAGGGCGCCGAAGATCACCGGGACGGTCAAGGCGGGGAAGACGGTCAAGGTCTCGGTGGGGGCGTGGTCGCCGGGAGCAGATTCCTATCGGTACGAGTGGCGGCTCAACGGCAAGGTGATCAAGGGTGCCGGGAAGTCCTCGTTGAAGATCAAGAAGTCCTGGGCGGGGAAGAAGCTGACTGTCGTGGTGATCGCCAAGCGGGCCGGCTGTTACGACGGCAGAGCCGTGGCGAAGGCGATGAAGATCAAGCGGTAGGGCTCGTGGGAAAACGGCGAGGGCCGGCTCCGATCGGGAGTCCGGCCCTCGCCTGCACTGTTTTCGAGGCGAGAATACGAGACTCCGAGCGGGCTTCGCGCGGCGGGTGGGCGCTCAACGTGTGCGCTCGCCAGGCGTACCGCTGCTGTGAAAGACCACTCAGCCCGCGCCGCGTCGCTCACGGCGACCGAGACGGCGGCAGCGCCCGCCCGCACCTGCTCAACCTGGAAAACGGCACCGATTTCCCGCCGGCGGGTGCGGCATGGACAATCGGTCGGCGTTGATGACCGAGAAACATGGGGTCCGGGCATGAATTTCGACGGCTTCATCTCCTACAGCCATGCCGCTGACGGGCGACTGGCACCGGCCGTACAGCAAGGGTTGCACCGCCTGGCGAAGCCATGGCATCGCCGCCGCGCGTTGTGGATCTTCCGGGATCAGACCGGCCTGTCGGTGACGCCTGGGCTGTGGTCGTCGATTCAGAAGGCGCTGGACGGCTCGGAGTGGTTCGTGCTGCTCGCGTCGCCCGCGGCGGCGCAGTCGCCCTGGGTGAACCGCGAGATCGAGCACTGGATCGCGACGAAGTCGCCGGACCGGATCCTGCCCGTGGTGACCGACGGGGAGTGGCGGTGGGACGCGGAGCTCGGCGACCTGTCCGCGGATTCGACTGCCGTACCGGACGCGCTCCGCGGCGTGTTCGCGGAGGAGCCGCTCTTCCTCGACCTGCGATGGGCTCGCGACGACCGGCAGCTCAACCTGCGGCACTCCGAGTTCCGCAACGCGATCGCGGAACTCGCCGCACCCATGCACGGCGTCAGCAAGGACGAGCTGGAGGGCGAGGACGTCCGGCAGCACCGCCGGGGCCGGCGGCTGCGCCGGGTGGCCATGGGGGCGGTGGCACTGCTGACCGCTGTGGCGTCGGTGACCGGCGTGGTCGCGGGACGCAACGCCGACCGGGCCACGGCCGCGGCGGTGGAGGCCCAGCACCAGCAGAATGTCGCCTCCCAGCAGCGCGGCAACGCCGAGCGGTTCGCGGAGGAAGCCCGGCGCCAGGAGGAGAACGCCCGCACTCAGGAGGCGCGGGCACACGCCGCCACCGCGGAGACGAAGCAGCAGGAGAAGCACGCGAAACAACAGCAGGACGCCGCCGAGCGAGCGGCGATCAAGGCCGAGCGGCAGGAGAAGAACGCGCGCCGCCAGCAGGAGCTGGCGAAACAGGCGAAGGCGCTGGCCGGGCAGCAGAAAGCGGTCGCCGAGGAGCAGAGCAGGCTGGCGCGGCAGTCGGCGACCGAGACGGCCCGCCAGCGGATCATCGCGGAGCAGCAGCAACGCCTCGCCGGTGACGCCGCCGCGGAAGCCGAGCGGCAGGGGCACATCGCGAGGCAACAGCAGCGGATCGCCGAGGAGGCCGCGGCGGAGAGCCGCCGGCAGAAGCTGATCGCCCGGGAGAACGAGCGAAAGGCGAAGGACGCCGCCGACGAGGCCCGCCGGCAGGAGGAGAACGCCGCGGAGCAGAAGCGGATCACGATCGGGCGAAGGCTGTTCAACCAGGCCAAGACGACGATCAGCAACGACCCGGTGACGGCGCTCCGGCTCGGGATCGCCGCGCAGCGGATCCAGCCCGACAGCGAGGCCCGCGCCGAGCTCAGCGGACTCGTCACGTCCACACGCCTGATCGGCGGCGCCACCGATGTGCTGAACCTGGCGTGGTCGCCCACGGGTGACATCGTCGCCGTCGTCGAGTCCGACTTCACCGCGTCGCTGTGGAACACGGCCGACCGGGCGAAGCCGGTCCGGCTCGCCGCGCTCGAGGGCTACATGTTCGTGGGCGATCCCGTCTTCAGCCCGGACGGTAAGACGCTCGCCGTGCTCGGTGGCTGGGACTTCGAGCCGATCCTCTTCGACGTGTCCGATCCGGCCGCTCCGAAACGGCTCGGCATGATGTCGTACCCGTTCGCCGCCTGGCTCACCTTCAGCCCGGACGGTAAGACGCTTGCCGTGGTCACCCTCGACGGGGAGTGGAGCCTGTGGGACATGGCCGACCGGGCGACTCCGGCTCTGCTCACCAGCCAGACCAAGGGGTACGGTGCGCCGCTCGCGTTCAGCCCCGACAGCCGTACCGTCGTGATGGCCGGAGCGCCCGGTGCTGTTTGGGACGTCACCGACCGTACGCATCCCACCGAGGTCGGCACGCTGGACGGCAACTGGCGCGGCGTCGCATTCAGCCCGACACGACCGCTTCTGACCACCACCGACGAGAACGGCAACCTCGCGGCCTGGCACATGGACAACCGGGCGAAACCACGCAAGTTCTCCACGACGGCGGGCCGGGCCTACGGCGCGACGTTCAGCAGCGACGGTCTGACCCTGGCCACCAGCGACCGGGAGGGGACGGCACGCCTGTGGGACATGGCGGCGAACGCACCGGTCCACGTGGCCGACGTGAACGACCACAGCGGCTCCGCGGGCTCCCTGGCGTTCAGCCCGGACGACCTGACCCTGGCCACCGCCGGCTACTTCGGCACGCTGAGCCTGTGGACCGTGAAGGCACACGGCGAACCGGCGGTGCTCGGCCGGGCGATGGGCGACTACGAGTCCGGCCGGGTCGCCGCCCTCACGTCGGACGGCCGGCGCCTCACCACAGTGCATTTCGACGGATCGGCGACCGTGTGGGACCTGGCGAACCCCGCCGACCCCGCCAAGCTCGCCACCGTTCCCGTACACCCCGATCATCTCGACACGGCCGCGGTCAGCCCCAGCGGTGACACCGTCGCCGCTCTCGGGTGGGCGGCGAACGGGTCGGTGACGCTCACCGACCTCAGCGATCCGAGCGCGCCGGCGACACTCGCCACGCTCCCCGCGAGGCAGTTCAGCGAATCGCTGGCGTTCAGTCCGGACGGGCGCACGCTTGCCGTACCCGGCAAGGAACTCGACGTGACACTGTGGGACCTCACCGACCGGCGACACCCCGTCCAGCTCGCCGACCTGCCGAGCGTCGAAGTCGCCCTGGCCATCGCGTTCAGCCCCGACGGCAACACCGTCGCCGTCGCCGGGAACCGGGTCGTCAACCTGTGGAACGTGGCCGACCGATCGTCCCCGGTGCATCTCGGAACGCTCAAGGGACACTCCGACCTCGTGTACGCCCTGGCGTTCAGCCCGGACGGGCGCACCCTGGCGACCGGCAGCAACGACAAGACGGCGGCCCTGTGGAACGTCACCGGCAAGCTCCGCCGCCAGGCCATCCTCACTGGCAACGGCGCCCCGGTGTGGTCGGTGGCCTTCGCCCCCGACGGCCGGACACTGGCGGTCGGCACCCTCGATGATGCGGCGGCGCTCTGGGACGTGGCCGAGCTGTCCGGCCCGGTCCGGGTCGCCACGATGAGAGGCGCCGACGTCAGGACGAAGTCGCTGCTGTTCCATCCCGACGGGCGGACGCTGACGACCAGCGGCATCAATTTCGGCAACACCCTGGCTGTTGTCCGGGATTACTCGGCGCTTAACGAGCTGCGGGCTGATCCCGCTGCGGTCGCGTGTGCGGTTACTGGGGGCGGGTTCACGCCGGACGAGTGGGCGGCGTACATCCCGGAGGTGCCGTACCAGCGGACCTGTTCCGGGTGAAAGCAAGAAGGCCGGCCCCCGTGGGTCCGGCGAGACTGGCCGGCGCTGTCGATCTAGGTAGATCGACTGTTTCGCAGTCCCAGATGCAGCGCCAGAGCTTCGCGGAGTGGCGCTTGCAAGGTGGTTGGAAGCCGCCCCAGGTGCCGGCTGACGCGTGCCACGTCGACGGCGCGAATCTGTTCGACCTGAATCTTGGAGTCGGCGGTGAGGCCTGTCTCGGGCTGATCGGACGCGATCAGCACTTGAAACGGGTAGACCTTGGTGACGTTGGACGTGATCGGCGCGACCGTGATGACGCCGCGACCGAATCGTTCTGCGGCACGGTTGGCGCCGTCATTGCTGACGATGACCGCGGACCTGACTTTGTTCGCCTCACTCCCGGTTGCCGGGTTCAGATCGACTCGCACGATGTCGCCCCACCTCACGAGGCGAGGCCGTCGGCAGTCGTGGTGTCCCACAGGGCCGCGTCGGGAGAGTCGTTCCACTCGCTGAACGCTTCTGCGTACTGGTTGGCCAGTTGTCGGTCACGGAGGAGGGTGACAGCCTCGTGAATGGTCGCGGAACGATTCGCGCCCTGCTCATCGAGGAACCTGACATCCTCTTCGGGGAGGCTGACACTAATCTTCATACTCGGATCCTACCTGCGGTAGCATCATGGTTGCTACCACCGGTAGGACGATGATCGACACCTCGGCAGGACGCGAGCAAGCTGGAGCCCGCCTGCCTGGGGCGAGCCTGCGGAGTTGGGCCAGCGGCTTGACCCATTAAGTCGCGGACCACGTCGTCGAGCGCGAGCGGTGTTTGCCGTTCATCTGTACAAGATTCTTGTCGCGAAGGCTCTGGAGTGCTCGAACGACCTGGTGATAAGCGAGTCCGGTAGCTGCTTCGACGCTGGCTCTTGATGTTTCAGCTCGGCGGACAAATTCCAGCACCGCGCGCTCGTTTGCGGTCAGGTGGATGGGCGACGATATCGCTTTGCCCGGCGCTGGTCGGTCGAAGAGGCCGGCTTCTTCAGCGCGGGTTCCGATCAGGCGGTAGACGGATGTCCCTCGTGTACCGGACTGTTCGATCAGCCTACGGTCGACCAGGTCCCGAAGATCACGGCTTGCCGCCCGGCTGTCCCGAACGCCGGTCGACGCGCGATAGCTGCTGTTGTTGAGAGCGCTGCCGTTGCGCATCATCACCAGTGCGGTCATCTGGGCTCTCGTCAGGGGGTACTCGTCGAGGGACCCCAGCCAGTTCAGGGCCTCTTCGTCCAGCAACGTGTGATTGGGAAACTCGGCGGAGAAGGAGGCTATGTCATCGGCGAAACCGGGTGGCTCCATCCCTGCGTCAGTCAATGCCAGAAGCATCCGGGCGATGCCGGTTCCGCGGTTTTCGCAGACCATGTGACCGTCTCCGAAGGGGGTGTCCTCCAGAATCTTCAAAAGTGCCTTGTTGCGAGAGGACGTGACCGTGGTGACGCCCAGGGACCGGACATCGACGGGACCGTACAGGCCACCGGGATTCCGGATCAGGAGACGGTCGGGGTACATCTCGACCTGGACCTGAGTTCCCCTGGCAAATTCCGAGTAATCCCGGTGGACGATCGCGTTGACCAGGGCTTCTCGGAGAACCTCTTCGGGATACTCCCATTCTTCGGTGCGGAAGATGCCAGACACGATGCTGCGTCGTCGCATATTGCGCTTCAGAAGTCGGATGCATTCGGCGACCATGAAGGGGATGGAGCCGTCAATCGATCTGTTCTCCATGAAGCGCTCGCCGGAGCTGCCCAGAAGCCCGGCTTCGGATGGATAGACCACGAAGGTGATGTCGAGCTGAGGTTCGAAGGTTTGTGGGTACTGGCCGAAAACGAGCAAGCCCGCGAGGGTGGGAACGGCCTGACCCCCCTGCGTGGTCAGAACGTTGAGCATCGTCAAGGCACGCTCGTCGTCGACTTTGCGGAAGATGTCACTCCTGGTATCGCGGATCCGCCGGAGGAACGCGTTGACCAGTTCCGAGTCCAGATCGTCGACGTTCGCGCCTGGGACGGGCGACAGGTCGTGCTTCTGCTCGCGTCGGTTGGACAACAGCACACCGACCTCGTAGTCGGTGAGCTTCCTGTCACCGTCGCTTACCCGGATGCGGGACCCTGCCCATCGGCCGAGGAGCGCTTGTGACATGGCCGCTGATGCTACGGAGGCTGCTTACGGGATCGATGATGCTGTCAGCGTTGACGGAGTCCTCCGAGCGCTCATCGACCAGCCAACTTGGCGCTGATCGTCCAGCGTTCCTGTGCCACTCTCGTCGTACAGGATTGTGCTACAGCGTGCTACAGGGAAGCCAAGTTCTACACGTTGGCGCGATGAGGTAGGCGTCCGCGGGCGAGACACTGCGGCTGGTCGGCCGGACTCGCGTCGACGCGTGTGGGGTTTCTCGAGCCGCAGGCGAGGATCAACTGAGACGGCGACAGCAAGAAGGCCGGACCCACCGGGTCCGGCCTTGTCGCGTCTGCCCTGGTCAGGGCTGGCGGAGGATACGAGATTCGAACTCGTGAGGGGTTTCCCCCAACACGCTTTCCAAGCGTGCGCCCTAGGCCACTAGGCGAATCCTCCGTGCGCCAGGATACGACAGGTTCTTTCGCCGCCAACCCAAGGGGGGTCGGTGCGGCCCCAGATCCATTGGGTAGGCTTCGGGGCAGCCCCTCGTGCGGCGTGCATCTCGTGAACCTCCCCAGGGCCGGAAGGCAGCAAGGATAAGCGGGCTCTGACGGGTGCACGGGGGGTCCTTTCACTTCTGGGGCACCTCGTTTGTTCTTGTCAGACCCTCGACGGAGAATGACGCGGTCGTCAGGAGGTGGCAGGAGTGGCACTCGCCCTCTATCGCAAGTACCGGCCTCGCACCTTCGCCGAGGTGATCGGCCAGGAGCACGTCACCGAGCCGTTGTCGCAGGCGTTGCGCAGCGGGCGGCTCAACCATGCGTATCTGTTCTCCGGCCCACGCGGCTGCGGGAAGACTTCGAGCGCGCGCATCCTGGCCCGCTCGCTGAACTGCGAGCAGGGCCCCACCCCCGATCCGTGCGGCGTCTGCGGCTCCTGCAAGTCGCTGGCCACCGACGGTGGCGGCTCGATCGACGTCATCGAGATCGACGCGGCCAGCCACGGTGGTGTCGACGACGCCCGTGAGCTGCGGGAAAAGGCGTTCTTCGCGCCCGCCAGCAGCCGCTACAAGATCTACGTGATCGACGAGGCGCACATGGTCTCGTCGGCCGGCTTCAACGCGCTGCTCAAGCTCGTCGAGGAGCCCCCGGATTATGTGAAGTTCATCTTCGCCACCACCGAGCCCGACAAGGTCCTCGGCACGATCCGCTCGCGGACCCATCACTACCCGTTCCGGCTGATCCCGCCCGCCGTGCTCCGGCCGTACCTGCAGATGCTCACCGAAACCGAGGGCGTCCACGTCGACCCGGCGGTGTTCCCCCTGGTCGTGCGGGCCGGCGGTGGCAGCGCCCGAGACTCGCTGTCGGTCCTCGACCAGCTGATCGCCGGCGCCGGGCCGGACGGTGTGAGTTACCCCCGCGCCGTCGCCCTGCTCGGCGTCACCGACGTCGCCCTCATCGACGAGATGTGCGACGCCCTGGCCACCGGCAACGGCGCCGCGGCGTATGCGACCATCGACCGCGTCGCCGAAGCCGGCCACGACCCCCGCCGCTTCGCCTCCGACCTGCTCGAACGCCTCCGCGACCTGATCATCCTCCAGCAGGTCCCCGACGCCGTCGCGAAAGGCCTGATCGACGGCCCCGCCGACCAGCTCGAAACCATGTCCGCCCAGGCCACCCACCTCGGCCCCGCGACCCTCTCCCGCAGCGCCGACATCGTGCACAACGGTCTGGTGGAGATGCGCGGCACGACCGCGCCCCGACTGCTGCTCGAGCTGATCACCGCGCGCATGCTGCTGCCCGGCGCCGAGGACTCCACGGGGGCGCTGCTCCAGCGGTTGGAGCGCTTGGAGCGCGGGGTCACCCTTCCATCAGATGCAGGCGTACGGGTGGAGCACACACCCCCGAGCCCGGACAGTGACGTGTCCCGCGGCGCCCCGGCGGCCCCGCTCGCCGGGAGCGGCACCCCGGCGTCCCCTGCCGTCGGCAACGGCGGTCCCGGCGGTGGTGTCGGTTTGGCAGCGGCTCGGGCGGCAGCGGCTGCCGGTGCGGGCGCGGTCGGGTCCAAGGCGCGGCCGGCGGTTGTCGCGGGCCGGCAGGCGCCCGGAGCTCCCGCTGTGGCACCCGTTTCGGCTGCCCCTGTTTCCCCCGCTCCGGTCTCCGCTGCTCCGGTCTCCGCTGCGCCGGTTTCCCCTGCGCCGGTCTCCGCTGATCCAGTCTCCGTGGATGCGGCCTCTGGTGGGGCCGCCGCCGAGCCTGACTGGAATCAGGTCGCGGGCGGTGCTCTACCGCAACCGGCTGCCGCGGCTGTCGAGACCGAGGACGCCGGCTTCTACGACGACGAGCCGCCGTGGGACGAGGAACCGCCCGAGCCCGTGGAATCGGCTCGCCCCGCCGTGGACGAGCGGCTGGAGAAGGTCCGTGCCGCGTGGCAGTCCCTGGGCGCCCAGCAGAAGCGGGTCCGCGCGATGCAGGACTTCGGTATCGGCATCCGGGAACTGGACGGCGACACCGTCGTGTTCGCCGCACCGACACCCGCCCTGGTGGAGCGCTTCCTGAACTGGCGAGACCCGATCGCCGCCGAGTTCGGCCGGGCAGTCGGTGGGCAATGGCAGATTCGCTGCGAGGTGGGCGACACGACCAGCCCCACTCCGCCCCGCGCACCCCAGAGCACGTCGGCATCCAGCCGGCAGCCCGCAGCCAGCCGCCCGTCTGCGAGCACTCCCAGCCGCCCTGCCCCGCCGTCATCGGGTGCACCCAGCCGCTCTGCCCCGCCCGCGGCGCCTCCCACCGCTTCGTCCGCTCCCGCCGCCTCGTCAGCGCCGGAGCACAACACCGGACGAACGGAGTCACGCCCCTCCCGGCCGCAACGCCCCGCGGCCGCAGACGCCGACGACGACTGGCCGGCCCCGGCTCGCCCAGCCCCGGACCGCCGCGACGCCCCGCCTTCCGCTCCGGCGTCGTCAGACAGCGACTGGCCCGAACCCGCGCGTCCGGGCGGGCCGGCTCCCGCTCAGGCGTCGTCGGTTGATGACTGGCCCGAGCCCGCGCGCCCAGGGGGAGGAGCCGCGCCTAGCGGTTCTGCCGTCCCACCGGCCGCGCCGGACCGCCCGCACCCACAGGCCCTCTCCGCGTCTGTTCCCGCGACCGCGCCAGCACCGCCTGCGCCCGGGGCCGCTCCTGCGTCCGCGACGGCGCAGCCCGGACCGGTGACAGCGCCGTCCGGGTCCGCGACGGCGCAGCCCGGACCGGTGACAGCGCCGTCCGGGTCCGCGACGGCGCAGCCCGGGCCAGTGACAGTGCCGCCCGCGCCCGTGACAGCCCCGCCCGCGCCCGTAGCAGCGCCACCTGCGCCCGTAGCAGCGCCACCTGCGCCCGTGGCCGCGCCGGCGGTGGCACCGGCGGCTCCGGCCCGTTCGGCTGCCATGGAGGCGGCGAGGGCGGCCGCGCGGCCCGGTAACCCGATTCCGAGCAGTGGTCTGGCCGCCGCCCGGGCCGCGGCTGCCGGTGGGCGTAACGCGGCCCCCGCTCGGGCTTCCGACAGCGGGGGCTCGGCGCCGGGCAGGGCAGCAGCGGCTCCCGGGGGCGGTGCCGGTGGTTCTGCCGGTGGTTCTGCCTGGTCGGATGGATCGCCGACCGAGGAGGCGCCGTACGACCCCGAGTACGACGGTGTGCCACCGCCCGGCGGAACACCCGGTATCGAAGGCTTCGATCCCGGTGACGAGCCGCTGGACGACGTGATCGATGAGAAGACCGCCCGGCAGAGCAGCGAGGAACAGGCCATGCAACTGCTCCGCACGGCCTTCGGGGCGGAGAAGATCGGCGAGATGTGATCACTCTCGGTCTGTTGGCTGCCGCTCGGAGGTGCCTGATCCGCTGGCAGCCGGTGGTGGGAGGGCTGAGGGGATCGCTCGCCGTGACCGCCTGAGACCCGCCGCAGGGGGTGCGGTGAGGGTGTCTGGTGGCGCCTCGGTGGGCAAGGGGAGCGTGACGGCTACGCTGGCGGCCGTAACTTCCGACCGCCGCGTTTTTCATCGATGGCGGTTCACGAACGCGAAGGAGCGGTGCCATGCGCCCCGGTGCACAGCCCAACATGCAGCAGATCATGAAGCAGGCGCAGAAGATGCAGCAGCAGGTCGCGCAGGCGCAGGCCGAGCTGGCTGAGGCCGAGTTGTCCGGCACCGCCGGCGGCGGGCTGGTGAGTGTTGTGATCACTGGATTGGGTGAGTTCAAGTCGGTGAAGATCGACCCGAAGGCTGTCGACGCGGACGACGTGGAGACGCTGGAGGATCTGGTGCTCGCGGCCATCCACAACGCCGCCGAGGCGCAGCGGGAGCTGGCCGAGGAGAAGATGGGCCCGGCCACCGGCGGCCTCTCCCTGCCGGGGTTCTGACCCCGTGTACGAGGGTGCCATTCAGGACCTGATCGATGAGCTGGGCCGGCTTCCGGGTGTTGGCCCGAAGTCGGCCCAGCGCATCGCTTTTCACGTCCTCTCCGCCGACCCGGCGGACGTGAACCGGCTCGCTGCCGCGCTGCGCAAGGTCAAGGAGCTGGTCCGGTTCTGTACGACCTGTTTCAACGTGGCCGAGTCGGAGCAGTGCCGTGTCTGCCGGGACACCCGCCGCACCAACGAGGTGCTCTGTGTGGTGGAGGAGCCGAAGGACGTCGTCGCGATCGAGCGGACCGGTGAGTTCCGTGGCCGCTATCACGTTCTCGGCGGTGCCATCAATCCGCTGGAGGGTGTCGGCCCGGACAACCTGCGGATCCGGGAGCTGCTGATGCGGCTCGGCACGGGCGAGGTCAAGGAGTTGATCCTGGCCACCGACCCGAACACCGAGGGCGAGGCGACAGCCACCTATCTCGGCCTGCTGATCAAGCCGATGGGTATCGCGGTGACCAGGCTGGCGAGCGGTCTACCCGTCGGTGGTGACCTGGAGTATGCGGATGAGATCACTCTGGGTAGGGCTTTCGAGGGCCGCCGAGCGATCTGATTTAACATCTGGTAACGCCCCTGTAACGCCACGCAAGGTGTTTGGCCCGGATTGGCTACTTGCGAACTGTGTACGCGGTACTTTCCGTTTGTTCGGCGTCTAGGTCACGGTCACATCACGAGGGAGACACGGAACCGCTCGTGTGCGGTCGGTGAGCTTGACCCAGGGCACCGCGCTAGGTGAATGTTCCTCTCGATGGCGGCCACACCCGCTGTCGAGTCCCTCGTGCGTCGGCCCGATCTCGGCCGAGAAGCACGGGGGTCGGCACTCGAGGCATGCGACAACCGATCGGTTGCCGTTCGCTGCGTGGGCCATCGTCGTCGGCCGGGGGTTCCGTGTTCACCCCTGCGACCGGTGGCTTTGACTCCCGCCGCACGGCGGCTGGGAGAGGACCGGACACTTCATGGTCGTTGGACCTGGAACGGCCGCGGACCAGGCTCCGGTAGCCCCGGATCCGGCCGAGGGACCCGTTCCCGGCAAAGCGATCGAGGGCCGCTCTCTGGGCCGGATCGCATGGACCCGCCTCAAGCGTGACAAGGTCGCGATGGGCGGTGGCTTGGTCGTCATCTTCCTGATCCTGGTCGCGGTCTTCGCACCGGCCATCGCGGGTGCGTTCGGCTCACCGCCGAACGAGTTCCACCAGAACCTGATCGACACGAGCACGCTCGCCCCCAAGGGCGGTACGGGCATCAGCGGCGAGCACCTGTTCGGTGTCGAGCCGCAGAACGGCCGGGACATCTTCAGCCGGGTCGTCTACGGCGCCCGGATCTCCCTGCTGATCGCCTTCCTGGCGACGCTGCTCTCGGTCGTCATCGGCACCACGCTCGGCGTGGTCGCCGGCTACTTCGGTGGCTGGGTGGACGCGCTGATCAGCCGGGCGATGGACGTCTTCCTGGCGTTCCCGCTGCTGGTCTTCTCGATCGCGCTGGTCGGTGTCATTCCGGACAACGCCTTCGGGCTCACCGGTGACAGCCTGCGTATCGCGCTGCTGATCTTCATCATCGGCTTCTTCGCGTGGCCCTACATCGGCCGGATCGTGCGGGGCCAGACGCTGTCGCTGCGGGAGCGGGAGTTCATCGACGCCGCCCGGAGCCTCGGCGCCCGCGGGCCGTACGTGATCTTCAAGGAGATGCTGCCGAACCTGGTGGCGCCGATCCTGATCTACGCCACGCTGCTGATCCCGACGAACATCCTGTTCGAGGCGGCGCTCTCCTTCCTCGGTGTCGGCGTCCGGCCGCCCACCGCCAGCTGGGGCGGCATGCTCGCCGATGCCGCGCGGTTTTACACGATCTGGCACTTCATGTTCTTCCCGGGCATGGCGATCTTCATCACCGTGCTCGCTTTCAACCTCTTCGGCGATGGTCTGCGTGACGCGCTTGATCCCAAGGGGCGGCGCTGACATGCGCCCGATGCATTTCCCACCAGCCGTGCGGTTCGGACCCGGACCGTTCCACCAGGGAGGTTGCTTCAATTGATTCGCAAGTCGAGAGCGCTGGTGGCCGGTGTGGCCGCGTTGGCGCTGACGCTGTCCGCGGCCGCGTGCGGCGGCAGTGATGACAAGACCGATTCCGACAGCTCCAGCGCCAAGCCGGAGTTCAACGCCGCCCTGACCAAGGTGTTCAACGCCTCGGACAAGAAGGGTGGCACCGTCCGGATGGCCAACTCGGGTGACTGGGACACCCTGGACCCGGGTGAGACCTACTACGGCTACTCGTGGAACTTCCTCCGCCTGTACGGCCGCAGCCTGCTCATGTTCAAGCCGACCCCGGGCGCCGAGGGCAACACCCTCACCCCGGACCTGGCCGAGGGCATGGGTGTGCCGAGCGACGGCGGTAAGACCTGGACCTACAAGATTCGTCAGGGCATCAAGTACGAGGACGGCTCACCGGTCACGGCCAAGGACGTGAAGTACGCGGTGCTCCGCTCCATCGACAAGCAGACGTTCCCGAACGGACCGGCGTACTTCGAGGGCTTCCTCAACCTGCCGGAGGGCTACAAGGGCCCGTACAAGTCCAAGGGCGTCAACACCGACTCGGCGATCACCACGCCGGACGACAACACGATCGTCTTCCACCTGAAGTCGGCGTTCGGTGGCTTCGACTACGTGGCTGCGCTCCCGCAGACCGTGCCGGTGCCGGAGGCCAAGGACACCGGTGCGAAGTACAAGGAGCACGTGGTCGCCACGGGCCCGTACAAGTTCGAGACCAACGAGCTCGGCAAGAGCTTCAAGCTGGTCCGTAACGACCAGTGGGACCCGGCGACGGACCCGAACCGCAAGGCCCTGCCGGACGCGTACGAGGTTCAGCTGAACGTCAACGCGGACGACATCGACAACCGGCTGCTCGCGGGCGACCTGGACATCGACGTGGTCGGTACCGGTGTGCAGCCGGCCGCCCTCGGCCGCGTGGTCGGCGACCCGAACATCAAGGCGCAGACGGACAACCCCGCCCTCGCCCGCCTCTGGTACACGTCGATCAACCCGACCGTGGCGCCGCTGGACAAGATCGACTGCCGTAAGGCGATCGAGTACGCCGCGGACCGCACCGGTTACCAGACCGCTTACGGCGGCCCGCTCGCCGGTGGTGACATCGCCACCTCGGTGCTGCCCCCGATGATCCCGGGTTACCAGAAGGTCGACCTGTACTCGGCCGGCGCCGACAACACCGGTGACGTGGACAAGGCCAAGGAGGCCCTGGCCGCGTGCGGTCAGCCGAACGGCTTCGAGACCAGCATCTCGTACCGCTCGGAGCGCCCGAAGGAGAAGGCGGCCGCCGAGTCGCTGCAGCAGTCGCTCGCCCGGGTCGGCATCAAGCTCACGCTCAAGCCGTTCCCGCAGGGTGACTACTTCTCCCAGTACGCCGGCAACCCGCCGTACGTGAAGAGCAACAAGCTGGGCCTGGTCGTCAACGGCTGGGGCGCGGACTGGAACGACGGCTTCGGCTTCCTCTCGCAGATCGTGGACAGCCGGGTCATCCGGGAGACCGGTGGCTCGTCCAACACCAGCGTGCGGATCCCCGAGGTCGACCAGATGCTGGACGCGGCCGTTGCCGAGACCGACAACGCCAAGCGTGAGGCCATGTGGGCTCAGATCGACAAGCGTGTCATGGAAGAGGCTGTCATCTTCCCCGGCATCGTCGCGAAGAGCCTGATGATCCGGCCGAAGGCGCTCTCCAACGTCTTCGTCAGCGAGGCGTACAACATGTACGACTACCTCTCGCTGGGCGTTGCGTAAACAGTCCCACTCTCACGACACCTTCGATAGGTAGGTGAAGGCAGCAGGCGGCCGGTCCGGGGCGACCCGGGCCGGCCGTCCCAGCCGGACTCTGTGATCACGTACATCATCAGGCGTCTTTTTGCGGCAGTCATGCTGCTCTTCATCATCAGCGCCGCCACTTTCTCGATCTTCTACCTCGTTCCGCGCCTTGTCGGTTCCACCCCGGAGACGCTGGCCACCCGGTACGTCGGCCGTGCCGCCACGCCGGAGACGGTCGCCCTCATCGCGGAGAAGCTCGGCTTCTACGACCCGCTCTGGCTGCAGTACGGCCGCTGGGTCAAGGGCATCTTCGTCGGCGCCGACTACGACCTGGGCGCCACCATCGAGCACTGCCCCGCGCCGTGCTTCGGCTACTCGTTCATCACGAAGCAGCCGGTCTGGCCCGAGTTGATCGACCGTCTGCCGGTGACCCTGTCGCTGGCGATCGGCGCCGCGATCCTCTGGCTGATCTTCGGCCTCTCCATCGGCACCCTCTCCGCGCTGCGCCGGGGCTCGTTCCTGGACCGCGCCGCGATGACCTTCTCGCTCGCCGGCGTCTCGCTGCCGATCTTCTTCACCGGCATGGTCGGCCTGCTGCTGTTCAGCTACACGCTCGGCTGGACCGCCCCCGGTGGTACCTATACCGACTTCACCGAGAATCCGGGTGAGTGGTTCTACGCCCTGCTGTTGCCCTGGTTCGTGCTCGCTCTCCAGTTCTCCGCCCAATACGCACGATTAACGCGTGCCGGGATGCTGGAGACGATGGGCGAGGACTACATCCGCACGGCGCGCGCCAAGGGCCTGCGTGAGCGGGACGTCACCGTCAGGCACGGCCTGCGCGCCGCGCTGACACCCATCCTGACCGTGTTCGGCCTGGACTTCGGCCTGCTGCTCGGCGGCGCGGTCCTCACCGAGCAGGTGTTCTCGCTGCCCGGCCTCGGCAAGTACGCGGTGGACGCGATCACCAACAACGACCTGCCGAAGGTGTTGGGCGTGACCCTGATGGCGGCTACCTTCGTGGTCATCGCCAACCTGGTCGTCGACCTGCTCTACGCGGTGGTCGACCCGAGAGTGAGGCTGGGCTGATGCCGGACGGGCAGGCTTTCCTCGAGGTCAAGGACCTCAAGATTCATTTCCCGACCGACGACGGTTTGGTCCGCAGCGTCGACGGGCTGAACTTCAAGCTCGAGCGCGGCCGTACGCTCGGCATCGTCGGCGAGTCCGGTTCCGGCAAGTCGGTCACCAGCCTCGGCATCCTGGGGATCTACAACAAGCGGAACTCGAAGATCTCCGGCGAGATCTGGCTGGACGGCGACGAGATCGTCTCGGCCGGCCAGGAGACCGTGCGCAAGCTGCGCGGCAACAAGCTGGCGATGATCTTCCAGGACCCGCTGTCCGCGATGCACCCGTACTACACGGTCGGGTACCAGATCATCGAGGCGTACCGGGTGCACCACAACGTCTCGAAGAAGGTCGCCCGCAAGCACGCCGTCGACATGCTGGGCCGGGTGGGCATCCCGCAGCCGGACCGCCGGGTCGACGACTACCCGCACCAGTTCTCCGGCGGTATGCGGCAGCGCGCGATGATCGCGATGGCCCTGGTCAACGACCCGCAGCTGCTGATCGCGGACGAGCCGACCACCGCGCTGGACGTGACCGTCCAGGCGCAGATCATGGACCTGATGCACGACCTGCAGGCGGAGTTCAACTCGGCGCTCATCGTGATCACCCACGACCTCGGCGTGGTGGCCGAGCTCGCCGACGACGTGCTCGTCATGTACGGCGGCAAATGCATCGAGTACGCCCCCGCCACCACGGTCTTCCAGCAGCCGGAGCACCCGTACACCTGGGGTCTGCTCGGATCGATGCCCCGGATGGATCGGCCGAACCAGGATCGGCTCGTGCCGATCCCCGGCTCGCCGCCCTCGCTGATCAACCTGCCGCAAGGGTGTGCGTTCAGCCCGCGCTGCTCCTACGAGCCACGGACCGGCGGTCTGGGCACCACCGTGCCGCCCGAGCTGGTCCGGGCCGGCGGCAGCAACCACCTGGTCCGGTGCCACCTCCCCACCGAGGAGCGGCAGCGGATCTGGGCGGAAGAGGTCAAACCGAAGTTGGAGACCCCATGAGCAGCGCGACGCCGGCGGAGAAGCGTGAGCCGCTTCTCTCCGTCAAGGGCCTGGAGAAGCACTTCCCGATCACCAAGGGCCTGCTGCGCCGCAAGGTCGGTGCGGTACGGGCGGTCGACGGCGTGGACTTCGAGGTCTTCAAGGGTGAGACCCTCGGCCTGGTCGGCGAGTCCGGGTGTGGCAAGTCCACCACCGGGCGGCTGCTGACCCGGCTGCTGGAGCCGACCGGCGGATCGGTCAACTTCGAGGGCCGCGAGATCGCCCACCTGAGCCAGGGGAAGCTGCGCCCGCTCCGGCGGGACATGCAGATGATCTTCCAGGACCCGTTCTCGTCGCTGAACCCCCGTCACACGGTGGGTGCCATCGTCGGAGCGCCGTTCCGGATCCAGAACGTCAAGACCGAGCACGGCGTCAAGCGGGCCGTGCAGGACCTGCTCAAGCTGGTCGGCCTGAACCCGGAGCACTACAACCGGTACCCGCACGAGTTCTCCGGCGGGCAGCGGCAGCGCATCGGGATCGCCCGTACGCTCGCGCTGCGCCCGAAGATGATCGTGGCGGACGAGCCGGTGTCCGCGCTCGACGTGTCGATCCAGGCGCAGGTGGTGAACCTGCTCGAGGACCTCCAGAGCGAGTTCGACCTGACGTACGTGTTCATCGCGCACGACCTGTCGGTGGTGCGGCACATCTCCGACCGGGTCGCCGTCATGTACCTCGGCAAGATCGTGGAGATCGCCGACCGGGAAGAGCTGTACAACAACCCGCGCCACCCGTACACCGTCGCCCTGATGTCCGCGGTGCCGGTGCCGGACCCGGTCCGCCGTGATCGCGCGCAGCGCGAGCGCGTGCTGCTCACCGGTGACGTGCCCAGCCCGATCAACCCGCCGTCCGGCTGCCGGTTCCGGACCCGGTGCTGGAAGGCGCAGGACATCTGCGCCACCGAGGAGCCGCCGCTGGTGCAGCGCCTCGATGACCCGGCCTCGCACCTGACCGCGTGCCACTTCCCGGTGGCCGCCGACGAGGTGGTGGCCGGCCGCCGCCCGGCCGCGGCCAAATCCTGAGACACCGAACGGCCCGCAGGACAACCTGAAACACCGAACGGCCCCGCAGGAGAACCCGCGGGGCCGTTCGCGTGCACAGGATCAGTAGAGCAGCGGCCTGTCGGCCGGAGTCGTGCACAGGTTCAGGAGAGCAGCGGCCTGTCCGCCGGAGTGTTGTACTCGCAGTTCACGGCGACATCAGTGCCGGCGTCCTCGTTGTAGACGACACAGTTGTCACCGGTGGCCGAGCCGTTGCCGCCGCCGTCCAGCCGGTCCACGCCGTCGCCCTGCCCGCCGTAGAGGTAGTCGTCGCCGTCCTCGCCGAAGAGCTGATCGCGGCCCTCCCAGCTCTCCATGCCGTCGTTGCCGGCGCCGCCGCGGATGATGTCGTCACCCGCCATGCCGTTGAACTTGTTGGCGGCGGCGTTGCCGGTCAGCCGGTCGCTGCCGTTGCCACCGATGAGGTTCTCGACGTCGGCGCCGACCGTGTCCCGCTCGTTGGCCTGCCCGTCGTCGCGACTGGCACCGTCGAGGTCGACGGTGACCGCGGCGGTGCGGTCGGCGTAGCTGAGGGTGTCCTCGCCCGAACCGCCGAGCAGGATGTCCGCACCCGGTCCGCCGCCCAGCCGGTCGTTGCCCGCACCGCCCTCGAGCCGGTTGTTGCCCGCACCGTCGAACAGCTGGTCGTTGCCGCCGTAGCCGAGGAGCGTGTCGTTGCCCGGGCCACCCTGCAGATCGTCAGCCCAGGCGGTCCCGTAGAGACGGTCGTTGCCGGTGCCACCCCAGATCCGGTCGATGCCGGTGAGGGTGTCGTGCTCACCCTTGCGGCCGTCGTCGCCCTTCACCCCGTCCGAGTCCGCGGTGATCCCGTAGCGCCGGCCGCTGTAGTCGGCGAAGTCGTCCCCGGCGCCACCGGAGAGCAGGTCGGCGTCCGGCCCCGCGCCGGCCAGATCGATACCCTGCGAGAAGGTGTCACGGCCGTTGCCGCCGTACTCCCGGTCGTTGTTCTCGCCGCCGGAGAGCAGGTCGTCGCCGTCACCACCGGAGAGCATGTCGTTGCCGTAGGAGCCCTCCAGCCAGTCGTTGCCACCCAGGCCGTAGAGACGGTCGGCGCCGGCGCCGCCGGTCAAGCGGTCAGCCCGCGGTCCGCCGGTCAGGCTGTCCTTGCCGTCACCGCCGGAAGCGGTCATCGCGAGGCCGGACCTGTTGACCACTGAGTCGTTCTTGGCGCCCAGGCTCACCCGTACCCTGGTGGGGGGCTTGCCCGGCTTGCACCGAACCTTGGTCTTGTCGCCTTTGACCTTCTTGCAGCCCTTGCCCGCTTTCACCGCGACGCGGTCGTCGACGGTGACGGTGTTGCCGGATCGCGTGACAACAACTTTGTTCACCGCGTTCGATCCGGCCCGGAACTGAATCTGAGTGCCGGACACCACGGATGCGACGCCGGTGGTGGCGGCCTGTGCGGGAATGGCCGACGCGCCGAGCACAGCGGCGCCGGTGAGCAAAGTCAGACCGGCTCTGGAAAGCAAGAGGAATGGTGACACAGTGGACTCCCCCGGTAATTAAATTTGAGAAATCATCTCACGACCAGCTGATCTGCGGGGACCGGTAAAAACGGACACCCTGCCTGATCCAGCGTGGACCGTAGGCGCCGAGCCGCGCGCGGAACGAGGACCAGTCGTGCGTCGCCCGAGGTGACCACCCCAGCTCGGCGAGGGCCACGAGGCGCGGAAAGGCCAGGAATTCGATGTCACCGGAATCGGTCAGGGTCTCCGACCACAAAGGCGCTTCAACCCCGAGAACAGATTCTTCCGGTACGCCGGAAAGCAGTCGCCCGGGATTCCACTCATAAGCGGCACGCACCTCGATGGTTCCCGCCCAGTGCAAACCGCCCGGTGTGAGCAGGTCGTATTGCATGTCGAGATAGGCCTTGTTCGCCGGTGACATCACCACCTTGGCGCCGGCGGTGGCGGCCGCGACGACGGGCCCGGTGTCCCATTCGTGGTTCCAGTGCTGGACCACCGCGTTGCGGGCGGCACGGGTCGCGGCGATCTCCTGCCAGCCCATCGGGATCTTGCCGTACCGCGGCACCAGTGGCAGAACCCGCTCGCCGAAGGTGAGGTAGTCGGCGTGCGACGTGGAGTGCGCCTCGTCGCCGCCGATGTGCAGATACGGTCCCGGGGTCATCGCGGCCAGCTCGCGGATCACGTCCTCGGCGAACCGGTAGGTGATCTCCTTGCCGGCGCAGAGGGAGCTGTACCCGACCCGGATGTCGATCCGCGGCCGTGGCGCCACCCCGTCGCAGGTCAGCTCCGGATAGGCGACCTGGGCGGCGTTGACGTGTCCCGGCATGTCGATCTCGGGGACGATCGTGACGAACCGGTCGGCGGCGTACCGGATGAGGGAGCGGTAATCGTCCTTGGTCAGGTAACCGCCGCCGGATCCGCGTACGCCGGTGCCCTGCGCGCCGCCGACCGTCGTGAGCCGCGGCCAGCTGTCGATCTGGATCCGCCAGCCCTGGTCGTCGGAGAGGTGCAGGTGCAGATAGTTGATTTTGAAGCGGCTGATCTGGTCGATGTAGCGCCGGACCTCCCGCGGCTCGTGGAAGTGCCGGGCCAGGTCGAGCATCGCGCCGCGGTAGGCGTACCGGGGCCGGTCGTCGATCCGCCCGCCGGGGATCACCCAGTTCGCCCGCTGTGGCGTAGCCGACTCGATCTCCGGCGGCAGCAGCTGCCGCAGCGTCTGCACCCCCGCGAACAGCCCGGCCGGTCGCGCGGCCCGCACCTCGACCCCGCCGGTACGCACCTCGAGCCGGTAGCCCTCGTCGCCGAGCCCGACGTCGGTGAGGACCAGCGCCAGGGCGTTTCCCGTGGCGTTCGGGACGACCGGCAGCGGGAAGCCGGTGGCCGGCCGGAACGCCTCGGCGAGCCGCTCGGCCACCGGTGCGGCCGCACCGGAGGCGGTGATCACCGTGTCCTGGTTCAGCGTGAAGGCGGCGTGCGGATCGGGCGCCGTCCCGGCCGGTGCGGGCAGCACGCCGGCCAGTGAGGCCGGGACCGGGCCCGGGCCGGGCGCCGCGGAGGCGGGCATGACGGCCAGGGGCAGGAGGAGCACCGCGGTGACGGCCAGGTGGGTGAGGCGCACCCGCCTGACCGTACCGAGGTGGATCAATCTCAGCGTTCGCAGTCGTACGCCAGGTCGTACGCCGGGTCGTAGTCGCAGTAGTCGCCGGCCTCGGTGCCGTTCTCCCCGCCGTAGAAGATGTCGGCAGTGGACGAGCCGTACAGCTCGTCGTCGCCGCCGAGCCCGTACATCGTGTCGCCTTCGCCCCCACCGGAGATGCGGTTGTTCGCGTTGTTGCCGGTGAGCTGGTCGGAGTACCGGGTGCCGTCGAGATCCTCGATGTCGGCGCCGACCGAGTCGCCCTCGCCCGGCGCGCCGTCGTCGCCGGTTGCTCCGTCGGCGTCGACCGTCACCCCGCTCAACCTGGACGCGTACGAGACCGCGTCGCGGCCCGCGCCACCGATGAAGGTGTCGGCGAAACCGTGCATCACGTACCAGCGTTCCGCTTCGGCGTAGAAGTCACCGTCGAACCAGTCGTTGCCGGCACCGCCGTCGAGCCGGTCGCGGCCGTCGCCACCGTAGAGCTTGTCGGCGCCGTCGTCGCCCAGGAGGACGTCGTCGCCGCCCGTACCGTCGAGGATGTCGTTGCCCGCACCACCCTTGACGGTGTCGATGCCGCCGGAGCCCTTGAGCTTGTCGTTGCCGCCGCCGCCCTCGAGCGTGTCGTCGGCGGCGCCGCCCGTGAGGACGTCGTCACCGGCGCCACCGGCGATGATCCGGATGCCGGTGGTGATGGTGTCGCGCTCGCCGGCCTGGCCGTCGTCGCCGGCCTCGTCGTCCACGTCCGCTGTGATCGGTGCGGTCCGGCTCCGGTAGTCGACCCGGTCGATCCCGCCGCCGCCGAGGAAGAGATCGCTGCCGAATCCGCCGTCGAGGGTGTCGTTGCCGGTGCCGCCGTCGAGCCCGTCGTGACCGGTGCCGCCGTTCAGGCTGTCGTTGCCCGAGCCGCCGTACAGCAGGTCGTTTCCGCGCTCGCCCCGGATGGTGTCGGCGCCGCCGTCGCCGTGGAGGCGATCAACGCCCGAGCCGCCGGTGAGCCGGTCGTTGCCGGTGCCGCCGTAGACCCGGACGGGGATGGCGGTCCGGTTGACCAGGGCGTCGTTACGGTCGCCCAGCGTCACCCGTACCTCAGACGGGTTTTTCCTGGTCTTGCACCGGACCTTGGTCTTGTCGCCCTTGACCGGCTTGCAGCCCTTGCCGGCCTTGACCCGGACCCGGTCGTCGATGGTGATCGTGCGGCCGGAGCGGGTGACGACGACGCTGTTGGTCTTGGCACTACCGGCCTTGTACTGCACTTTTGTGGAGCTGGTGACGCTGGCGACGCCGGTGGACGCGGCCATCGCCGGCGTGGCCGGGCCGGCGATCGTGACGGTGGCGAGCAGCGCGGCACCGACACGTGTCAGCCACTGTGAACGTGACATGGAAACCTCCCCGTGGTTGAACACCAGGAGGATAGAACGAAACGGATGCGTCTCGCTGTCCCTAATGGATCATGGAATCAGGATCCGATCGGGCGGTCCCGCTCGCAGTTGACCACCACGTCGTTGGGGAACGGCTGGCAGACGTCGCCGGCCGCGGTGTTGGCGCCGCCGTCCAGGCGGTCCGCGATGCCCTCCTGGCCGCCGTCGGAGCCGGTCAGCGAGTCGTCGCCGTCGTCGCCGTAGACCTGGTCTCCGCCCTCCATGCCCTCCAGCTCGTCGTTGCCGGCGCCACCGTGGATCACGTCGTCGCCCAGCCAGCCGTAGATGACATTGCCGGCCGCGTTGCCGGTGAGGCGATCGTTGCCGTTGCCGCCGCTGATGTCCTCGACGTCCGCGCCGACCGTGTCCTTCTCGCCGGAGCGGCCGTCGTCGGCGGCGCCGTCGAGGTCGACGGTGACTGCCATGGGGTAGCCGCCGTAGGACACCAGGTCGCGGCCCGCGCCGCCGAGCATCACGTCCGCGGAGGTCGGACCGCCCGCCTCGTCGCCGATCAGGCCGTCGTCGCCGGTGCCGCCGTAGAGGTGGTCCCGGCCGGCGCCGCCGTCGAGCGCGTCGTTGCCGGCGCCGCCGTTGATGACGTCGTCGCCCTCCAGCCCGCGCAGCACGTTGCGGTACGCGTTGCCGGTCAGCCGGTCGTTGCCGCTGCCGCCGTCGATGTTGTCGACGTCGGTCCCGATGGTGTCCCGCTCGCCCTTGGCGCCGTCGTCACCCCGGGCGCCGTCGTTGTCGGCCACCACGGCCTTACGCCGGGAGATGTAGGTGACGGTGTCCTCGCCGGCGCCGCCGGAGAACGTGTCGGCGTCCGGGCCCGACGGGTCGTACGACTGGTGGAAGCTGTCCGCGCCGGCGCCGCCGTACTCCCGGTCGTTGCCGTCCATGCCCAGCAGCAGGTCGTTGCCGTTCCCGCCGGACAGCGCGTCGTTGCCCGGCCCGCCGTCCAGCCAGTCGCTGCCGTCCGCGCCCCACAGGCGGTCGTTGCCGTCGTTGCCGTCGAGGTTGTCCCGGCCGCCCAGACCGTAGAGCTTGTCGGCGCCCGAGCCGCCGGCCAGCGAGTCGTTGAGCGGGCCGCCGGTGATGCTGTCGCTGCCGGTGCCGCCGACGCCCCTGAGCACGATGTTGCTCTTGTTCACGATCGAGTCGTTACGGTCGTACGTGTAGATCCGCACCCGGGTCGGTGCCTGCGCGGTCGTGCACCTGACCCTGGTCCTGTCGCCCTTGACCTTCTTGCAGCCCTTGCCGGCCTTGACCGCGACCTTGTCGTCGATCGTGAGCGTGTTGCCCGACCGGGTCACCACGACCCGGTTCTGCTTGCCCTTGGCGGCCTTGTACTGCACCTCTCTCGAGGACAGGACCGAGGCGACGCCGGTGGAGGCGGCCTGCGCCGGTGCGGCGAGCACACCGAGCGAGGCCGTCGTGAGCAGTGTGAGACCGATCCTGGACGTCCACAGCGAACGCGACATCGAATACTCCCCGGAGAGCCGAAGGCCATCGAGGATGATCCTAGGACGTGACGGTGACGTAGCGCCGTCAGCTTTCCGGACGGTTGAGGAGGCTGACGGCGATCTGATGGACGGCGTCGAGGCCGGATGGGTCAGCAAGCGGGGCTTTGGCGCCAGTTACGCCGTACCATTCCTCCGCGTCCTTGTATTGGACGCTCAGGATGACCTCACCGTTCGCGAATGCGCTGCGCAGGGTGAGGTCGCCGGTCACGACGCCGACCTCGTCGGTCATCACCCCGCCCGGCCCGGCAGTGAAGTCCGTGATCTTGTCGGTGGTCTTGCTCTGCTCCGATTCCGTCATCGGCAGGTCTCCAGCATGTCGGTGAGGGCACTCTTCTCCGCGGTGGTCACTGTCAGCTTCCAGTGGCTCTTGACCGTGATCCAGTCCTCGGCGTACGTGCACCAATGTTCCCGCGCCGGCGGTTTCCATGTCGACGGATCCTGATCACCCTTGGACCGGTTCGACGAGGCCGAGACCGCGACCAGCTGAGGGCGGTCCAGATCGTTCGCGAAGTTGCCGCGCTCCTCGTTGGTCCACTTCGCGGCGCCGGAGCGCCACGCGTTCGCCAGCGGCACCATGTGGTCGATGTCCACCTTGGTCGGCGACGCCAGAACCTGGTCGTCGTAAACGCTGTGCCACGTGCCGGCGACCACGTTGCACCCGGAGAACTTGACCTTCTCGCCGTCGCGCTTGAGCACCGTGTCGCGGACGTCGCAGTTGTCGCCGGTGTCCCGCCAGTGCGGGAACTTCTCGCGGGTGTAGCCCTTCATCGAGGCGGCCTTGGCGACCGTCAGCTGGTCGAGCTGGGCCGCGGCGTCGGCGGAGGCGGTGGAGGTGCCGGCCGGCTCCTCGACCGGACCGGCGTCGACGACCTCACAACCGGTGAGCAGGGCGACGGTGAACAGGAACGGAAGGAACCGGGGCGCAATTGGTGGCACGACGTCAGGGTAAGCGGAAGCCCCGCGTGCCGCGCGGTGGCGGCACGCGGGTGTGAATCTCAGCGCGCGCGGTTTACCGCGCTGGTCACCGCTTTGATGGACGCGCTCACGATGTTGGCGTCGATGCCGACACCCCAGACCGCCACGTCGCCGACCTCGACCTCGACGTAGGCCGCGGCCTGCGCGTCGCCACCGGAGGTCAGCGCGTGCTCGTTGTAGTCCAGCACCCGGGCGCTGATCCCCAGCGGCTCGATGGCCTGCACGAACGCGGCGATCGGGCCGTTGCCGACACCGGTCAGCGGCCGCCGCACCCCGCGGTGGAACACCTCGACGTCGATCTCGACCTTCCCGTCGACAGTGGCGGTGCTGTAGCTCTCCACCTTGAAGGCGCTCGTCACCTGGTGGTCGACCAGGTATTCGCCGGCGAAGATGTCCCACATCTGCTGCGGGCCGACCTCGCCACCCTCCTCGTCGGTGTGATGCTGCACCACGCCGGAGAACTCGATCTGCAGGCGTCGCGGCAGGTCGAGCTTGTGCTCCTCCTTCATGATGTACGCCACGCCGCCCTTGCCGGACTGCGAGTTGACCCGGATGACCGCCTCGTAGGTGCGGCCCACGTCCTTCGGGTCGATCGGCAGGTAGGGCACCCCCCAGACGAACTCGTCGATCGGCTTACCAGCGGCGTCCGCGTCGGCCTGCAGGGCGGTGAAGCCCTTCTTGATCGCGTCCTGGTGCGAGCCGGAGAACGCGGTGTAGACCAGATCACCCGCGTACGGGTGGCGCTCGTGCACGGGCAGCTGGTTGCAGTACTCCACGGTGCGCTTGATCTCGTCGATGTTCGAGAAGTCCACCTGCGGGTCGATGCCCTGGGAGAACAGGTTCAGGCCCAGCGTGACCAGGTCGACGTTGCCGGTGCGCTCGCCGTTGCCGAACAGGCAGCCCTCGATCCGGTCGGCGCCGGCCAGCAGACCCAGCTCGGCGGCGGCGACCCCGGTGCCCCGGTCGTTGTGCGGGTGCAGGCTCAGCACGACGCTCTCGCGCCGCGGCAGGTTGCGGTGCATCCACTCGATGGAGTCGGCGTACACGTTCGGGGTGGCCATCTCGACGGTGGCCGGCAGGTTGATGATCAGGGGACGGTCCGGGGTCGGGTCGATCACGTCGATGACCGCGGAGCAGATCTCCAGCGCGTACTCCAGCTCGGTGCCGGTGTACGACTCCGGCGAGTACTCGTAGAAGATCTCGGTGTCCGGGGTGTGGATCTCGGCGTACTTCTGGCAGAGCCGCGCGCCGGTCGTCGCGATGTCGGTGATGCCGTCCCTGTCCAGGCCGAACACCACGCGTCGCTGCAGCGTCGAGGTCGAGTTGTAGAAGTGCACGATGGCGCGCTTGGCACCCCGGATCGACTCGAACGTCCGGTCGATCAGGTGCTCGCGGCACTGCACCAGCACCTGGATGGTGACGTCGTCCGGGATCAGGTCCTGCTCGATCAGCTGGCGGACGAAGTCGAAGTCGGTCTGGCTGGCGGCCGGGAAGCCGACCTCGATCTCCTTGTAGCCCATCTTCACCAGCAGCATGAACATCCGCCGCTTGCGCTCCGGTGACATCGGATCGATCAGGGCCTGGTTGCCGTCGCGCAGGTCGACGGCGCACCAGCGCGGGGTCGCCTCAACCACTCGCGAGGGCCATTGCCGGTCGGGCAGAGAGATCGAGAACTGTTTCTGGTACGCCTCGTAGCGCTGGAACGGCATGGCGCTCGGGCGCTGAGTCACGAACGGGTTGGACATGTGACTGCTCCTGTCAAAACGAAGACGAGCAGGCGGCGTGCATCAACTCCGCGACGAGGTGCCGGCCTGGAATGGGGCCTCGTCGCGGCAGCGAAGGAGAAGAAACGCGTGCCACATGTCGCCAAACACGTTACGTGATCCACTTCCGGGTGGCGAACCATTCGCCCGGATGGTGGGAACCGTCAGGCGGACGGCGCCGCGCTCGGCACCTCCACCGGCGGCGGGCTGTCCATTCCCATCGGGTCGCCGGCCACCTCGGGGCCGGGGAACTGGACGGCCTGCGGCCCGGCGACCTGACTCACCAGCTTGAGCACTCCGAACTCGACCCGCGCCGCGGTCAGCAGGCCGTCCGCGGAATAGCAGTAGATGCCCACGTCGACCGGAGCGTCCAGAGAGGCGGAGACCGAGTCGACCGCGAAACAGCTGCCCTGTGCGCCGGGCAGCGGCTGCACCGCGGAGACGGCCAGCGCCGCCTTGCGGTCGGTGAAGACCGGCAGCCACTGCCGGAACAGGCGCTGCACCCTCGGGTCGTACCGGCGGGGCACCTTGTCACCCTTGGCGGCCACCCGGACGCATCCCGCGGTGACCGGGTTCTCCGGGGTGGGCAGCGAGCACTGATACACCCCGTTGGTGTTGCGGACGATCGAGACGCCCGCGGTGCCGCCGAGGGCGCCGTTCGGGATGTCCACCCGCCAGCTGCCGTCGTTCGCCACCGTGGCGATCACGTTGCGGGGTGCGCCGTTACCGACGTCCAAGGTGTAGAGGGCGGCGTACCGCCGGTCGAGGGCCAGCGCGGCCAGCCCGGCGAACGCCTCGCGGTCGTCGCGATCGGGCTGGACGGAGGCCGGGGGCGCCGGCGAGCCGGTCGGTGCGGCCTCCGGCTCGTCACCGCCGCATCCGGCCAGGACCACGCCCGTCAGGGCAGCGGTCAGCGCGGACAGTACGCGCCGGGAACCGGAAGCAAGGAGCACCGCGACATTCTCGCCCCATTCAGCGACACGCCGCTTTTGCGAGTTCGGCGTGTCGCGCCGCGGTGGCCGGAATCTGGGAACGGATGTCGAGGTGCCGTACGGGCGCGGCTAGGGTGGTGGCGATCGCCCTGACCCTAAGGAATGGTTCGCCGTGGCTCTTGTGGTGCAGAAGTACGGTGGTTCTTCGGTCGCGACCGCCGAGCGCATCAAGCGCGTGGCGGAGCGCATCGTGGGCGCCCGCAAGGCCGGCGACGACGTTGTCGTCGTCGTCTCCGCCATGGGCGACACCACCGACGAGCTGCTGGACCTCGCCAACCAGGTCAGCCCGCTGCCGCCCGGCCGCGAGCTGGACATGCTGCTGACCGCCGGCGAGCGGATCTCGATGGCGCTGCTGGCCATGGCCATCCACAACCTGGGTTACGAGGCCCGGTCATACACCGGCTCGCAGGCCGGCGTGCTCACCACCTCGGCGCACGGCAAGGCCCGGATCATCGACGTGACCCCCGGCCGGCTGCGCACCGCGCTCGACGAGGGCGCGATCGCCATCGTGGCCGGCTTCCAGGGCGTCTCGCAGGACACCAAGGACATCACCACCCTCGGCCGCGGCGGTTCGGACACCACCGCTGTCGCCCTCGCCGCGGCGTTGCACGCCGACGTCTGCGAGATCTACACCGACGTGGACGGCGTCTTCACCGCCGACCCGCGGATCGTCCCGAACGCACGGCACATCAAGAAGATCACGTACGAGGAGATGCTCGAGCTGGCCGCCGGCGGGGCGAAGGTGCTGATGTTGCGATGCGTGGAGTACGCGCGCCGTTTCCGGGTGCCGATCCACGTACGCTCGTCGTACTCGAACAAAGAAGGCACGCTCGTCACCGGATCGATGGAGGACCTCGACGTGGAGCAGGCACTGATCACCGGGGTCGCTCACGACCGCAGCGAAGCCAAGATCACGATCGTGGGTGTTCCGGACGAGCCGGGTGCCGCCGGGCGGATCTTCGAGACTGTCGCCCAGGCCAACATCGACATCGACATGATCGTGCAGAACGTGTCCACCGAGGGCACCGGGCGCACCGACATCTCGTTCACGCTGCCCAAGGACGACGGGCCGAGCGCGATGACCGCACTCGACAAGATCAAAGAGCAGATCAAGTTCAAGAGCCTGCTCTTCGACGACCACGTCGGCAAGGTCTCGCTGATCGGCGCCGGCATGCGCTCGCACCCGGGCGTCGCGGCTGCCTTCTTCGCCTGCATCGGTGCCGCCGGCGTCAACATCGAGATGATCTCCACGTCGGAGATCCGGGTCTCGGTCGTCACCCGCGACACCGACCTCGACACCGCGGTCCGCGCCGTCCACGACCAGTTCGAGCTCGGCGGTAATGAGGAGGCAGTCGTCTACGCGGGGACCGGCCGGTAAACCGGACGATGGCGCAGCCAACGCTCGCCGTCGTCGGAGCGACCGGCTCCGTCGGTTCCGTCATGCTCGAGTTGCTCTCGTCCCGGCGCAACGTCTGGGGCGAGATCCGGCTGCTCGCGACGGCCCGCTCGGCCGGCAAGGTGCTGACCTGCCGCGGCGAGCAACTCGTCGTCCGTGAGCTGACCGCCGACGCGTTCGACGGCGTCGACGTCGCCATGTTCGACGTGCCCGACGACGTGTCGATCCAGTGGGCCCCGGTCGCCGTCTCCCGCGGCGCGACAGTTGTCGACAACTCCTCCGCCTTCCGGATGGAGCCCGACGTTCCCCTGGTCGTCCCCGAGATCAACCGGGAGGATCTGGAGTACCGTCCCCGCGGCATCGTGTCCAGCGCCAACTGCACCACCGCGACCATGATCATGGCGGTGGCGCCCCTGCACCAGGAATACGGCCTCCGCGAGCTGGTGCTGGCGTCATACCAGTCGGCCTCCGGTGCCGGCCAGTTCGGCGTCGACACCCTGCACGACCAGCTCAGCAAGGTGGCCGGCGACCGCCTGCTCGGCTCCCGCCCGGGCAACGTGCGCCAGGCCGTCGGTGACGACCTCGGCCCGTTCCCGGCGCCGCTCGCGCTCAACGTGGTGCCCTGGTCGGGCGAGCTGGCCGCGGTCGGCTGGTCGTCCGAGGAGCTGAAACTCCGCAACGAATCCCGCAAGATCCTCGCGCTGCCCGCGCTCAAGGTCTCCGCCACCTGCGTCCGCGTACCGGTGGTCACCGGCCACTCGATCGCCGTGCACGCGGTCTTCGCCGCCGAGGTGACCGCCGACGGTGCTCGTCAAGTGCTCCGCAACGCACCCGGCGTGATCCTCGTCGACGACCCGGAGTCGGGCGAGTTCCCGATGCCCATCGACGCGGTCGGCACCGATCCGTCCTGGGTGGGTCGCATCCGCCGGGCTATGGACGACCCGCGGGCTCTCTCGTTCTTCGTTACCGGCGACAACATGCGTAAGGGTGCGGCGCTCAACACGGTGCAGACGGCTGAGATCCTCGCTGCCGAGTTCGGGAAGTCAGAGCGGTGACGCCGGTGGCCCCCGGGGAAGATCCGACCCGGTCGGCCGGCCCGGCGACGGACGTCTGCGAGGTGGTGATCACGGCGGCCGACCCGGAGTGGCTGGCCGGCTTCACCCGGCGCCTGGTCGACGACCGGCTCGCCGCCTGCGGTCAGCAGATCGCGGCGATCCGCTCGATCTACCGCTGGGACGGTGCGGTGCAGGACGAGCCGGAGGCCCGGGTCGCCCTGCACACGCGAGTCGATCTCGTCGACCGGATCATCGAGCGGGCCGAGGCCGAGCACCCGTACGACGTACCGTGCGTGCTCGCCCTGCCGGTGCTCGCCGCGAACCCGGCGTACCTGGAATGGGTGCGCCGGGAGACACTCAGCTAGCCGCGGCGTCCAGGTCCGCCCGGGTCAGCAGCGCCCGCAGGGTGATCCCCTCATTGGCCAGGGCCTGCGCGCCGCCCTCCTGCCGGTCGATGACGCAGAGGGCGTGATCCACATGCGCGCCCAGGTTGCGCAGGTCCTTGGTGGAGAGGACGACCTGCCCGCCGGACGTGACGACGTCCTCGACGATCAGCACGCGGCGGCCGGCGACCTCGGCTCCCTCGGCGAGACGGGCGGTGCCGTACTTCTTGGCCTGCTTGCGGACGAACGCGGTGGGCAGGCCGGCGTGCCGGGCGAGGGCGGTGACAACCGCGATGCCGCCCATCTCCAGCCCGGCGAGGACCTCGGTGCCCTCCGGGATCAGCACGGCGAGTTGCTCGGCCAGCTGGTCGAGGAGGACGGGATCGGCCTCGAACTGGTACTTGTCGAAGTATTCGGTGGCGGTGCGGCCGGAGCGCAGGGTGAATTCGCCGGTCAGCCGGCTCACGCTGCGAACCTGCCGGGCAAGGTCGGAGTCAGTCACAAGGTCCCACCCTGTCAGGCCGCTCTCCGGCCGCCTACGGCACCCCCGGGTCACCCGTACGCGTACTTGATCAGTGCATTACCGCATCTTATGTCTGTTTGGGGTAGTTTTCGCCTAATTAGTGGCTTGCGCCTGGAAGGATAGTTCTGTGACACCCTTCGCGATGCTCTTCCTGCTCGCCCTCGCCGGCTCCTCGTGTTTCGCTCTCGGCCGGGCACTCGGCCGCGGCGAGCGTTACGAGCGCGGCTACCGGGAGGGCTTCCGCGACGGCGAGACCGGCTCCCTGGCCCGCGCCACCCGCCTCATGCAGATCGGCGAACGGCCCTCGATCGCGCCGGTGGTGGAGACCATGCTGGGCCCGTACTGCGTTCCCCAGCAGATGGCGCCGCGTGGCGTGGGCCCGCAGCTCGCCCTCTGACCCTCCCGCGCCAATCCCTTTTCTGTTCGCCAGCTTCTCCGGCCGGACCGGCCGATCAAGCGCTCCCCAGCTGGGCGTGAGCGTTGTTTTGAAGGCCGAAAGGCACCGCTGAGAGCCAGCTGGTTCACCCGGCTGGGCGTGAGCGTTGTTTTGAAGGCCGGAAGGCACCGCTGAGAGCCAGCTGGTTCACCCGGCTGGGCGTGAGCGTTGGTTTTGAGGCCGGAAGGCACCGCTGAGAGCCAGCTGGTTCACCCGGCTGGGCGTGAGCGTTGTTTTGGAGGCCGGAAGGCACCCCTGAGAGCCAGCTGGCCACGAACGAGCGAACGAGGCCCGGAGAAGCGGGAGGCCCGGAGAAGCGGGAGGCCCGGATCCCCTGCGGGGAACCGGGCCTCACCTGCAACTACATGGTCGGGGTGGCGGGATTTGAACCCACGGCCTCTTCGTCCCGAACGAAGCGCGCTACCAAGCTGCGCCACACCCCGAGCTGCGAGAGAAATACTAGCTGACGACCCCCGTACTCCGGAAACCGGTATCCCCTCGCCGGGAACCCGCAGGTCAGCGCGGTATCAGTGTAAGCAGGGAAGCCTCCGGCCGGCAGGCGAAGCGGATCGGGGCGGTGGGGTGGGTGCCGAGGCCCGCGGAGACGTGGAGCCAGGAGTCGGAGCCGGGCCAGCGGTGCAGGCCCTTGGCCATCTGCTGGGGCAGGTCGCAGTTGGTGGTGAGCGCGCCGTAGAAGGGGACGCACACCTGGCCGCCGTGGGTGTGGCCGGCCAGCAGCAGGGCGAAGCCGTCGGCGGCCATGGCGTTCAGGACGCGGGAGGCGGGGGTGTGGGTGACGCCCAGGTGGAGGTCGGCGCCGGGGCCGGTCGGGCCGGCGACGGACGGGTAGTCGTCCTGTTCGATGTGGGGGTCGTCGACGCCGACGAGTTCGATGGAGCGGCCGCCGGCCTTGAGGACGGTGCGGGCGTTGTTCAGGTCGGCCCAGCCGGCGTCGGTGAGGGCGTCCCGCAGGTCGTCGGCGGGCAGGTCGGTGCCCTGGACGTACTCCCGTTCGCCGGGGAGCACGTATCGCAGGGGGTTCTTGAAGACCGGGCCGCGGTAGTCGTTGGAGCCGAAGACGAACGCGCCGGGGCGGTCCAGCAGCGGTTCCAGGGCGCGCAGGACGCCGGGGACCGCATAGGGCGAGGCCATGTTGTCGCCGGTGACCACGACCAGGTCGGGGTCGGTGCCGCCGAGCGCGGCCACCCAGTCCTGCTTGCGCCGCTGGTCGGGCATCATGTGCAGGTCGCTCAGGTGCAGGATGCGCAGCGGTTCCGCGTCCGGTTCGAGCACCGGGACGTCGAAGCGCCGCAGCGTGAACAGGTTGCGCTCGATCAGCGAGGCATAGGCGAACGTGGCGCCGCCCAGCGCGGTCAGGGCGGTGGCGGCCGAAATAAGGGAGCGCTTACGCATGACGGCAAGGGTAGTTTCTCCGCCATGGGAACGCTGAAAGACCGCCTGAACGATGACCTGCACACCGCGATGAAGGCCCGTGACGAGCTGACCACGTCGACCTTGCGGATGGCGCTGTCCTCGGTGCGGACCGCCGAGGTGGCCGGCGACGAGGCCCGGGAGCTCTCGGACGACGAGGTGCTGGCGGTGCTCACCAGGGAGGCGAAGAAGCGCCGTGAGGCGGCGACCGCTTTTGCCGGTGCGGGGCGGGACGAGCAGGCGGCCAAGGAGACGGCCGAGGGCGGCGTGCTGGACCGCTACCTGCCGAAACAGCTCACCGACGCGGAGATCGCCGATCTGGTGGGTCAGGCGCTCGATGCGGGCGGCTTCAGCAGCAAGGCGCAGATGGGTCAGGCCATGAAGGCGGCTCAGGCCGCGGTGGCGGGGCGCGCGGAGGGCGGCCGGGTCGCGGCCGAGGTGCGGCGCCGCCTGGCCTGACGGCCTCAAGGGCGTGACGATCAAAACCTTCCGGGGGTACGCGAAACGGGCGGGAGAATCGCTCTCCCGCCCGTTTGCGTGTGCTGCTAGTCCCCGTCGCGTCTGCCCGGCCCGTTGGGAGTGCTGGCTCCCGGATCGGGGTTCTCGGGCTTCTCGTTCTTGCCGTTGCTGACCTCGATGATCACGGCGCCGTTCTTGATGGTCTTACCGGACGGGTTGGTGCCCGCCGCGGTGCCCTTGGGGCACTTGGAGTCGATCTCGCCGCCGATGGAGACCTCGAAGCCGGCGCTCTCCAGCCGGGAGCGGGCAGAGCCGAGCGGGTCGCATTCGACGTTCGGGATCGAGCGCTGATCTCCGTACGCGATCTTGGTGCTGCCCGGTTTCTTGAACTGCTCCTTGTCCTTGCCCTTCATGTATTCGGCAAGGGTGTGCTGGACCGTCGGGTTGATGACGTCGTGGCTCATCCGGTCGCGGTGCTCCGCGTAGTCCGGGTTGGCCATGTAGCCCGCGACGACCAGCTTTGTGGTGCCCGCGATCAGCGACGCGGTCTTGTCGTTGTCGGTGGTGCCGGACTTGCCGAAGACCGGGTGGCCGACGATGCCCTTGGTCGGACCGGCGGTGGAGCCGTTGCAGGCGCCCAGCTGGGCCGAGTCGCCGACCGGGCACCGCGCCGCGTCCAGGGCGGCCCGCGCCACGTCCTTGGTGGTGGCCCGGATGCAGTGCGGCTTGCCGACGTCGAGCTTCTCGCCGTCCTTGGTGGTGATGTTCTCCACCGGGGTGGGCTGGCAGTACATGCCGTCACCGGCGAGCGTCGCGTACGCGTTCGCCATGTCCAGCGGGGTGGACGCGGTCACGCCCAGCGTGAACGCACCCCAGCCCCTGGCCTGGTCGGGGTCGTCGGCCATGTCCCGGTCGCCCTTGGCGCGGAACTGCACGCCGAACCGCTTGGCCACGGCGACCACCTTGTCGGCGCCGGCCCGCTCCTCCAGCGGTACGAAGTACGTGTTGATCGACTTCGCGAAGGCGCTCCACATGGTGAAGACGCCGACACCCTTGCCGGAGTTCTTCGGGCACCACTGGTCGGTGCCCGCACACGCCGAGGAGTCGCTGGGACTGGTCTTGTACTTCGACCGGTACTGAGCGTCGGTCTTGATGGTGTAGCCGAGGGGATAGCCGGCTTCCAGCCCGGCGATGATCGTGAAGATCTTGAACACCGAGCCCGCCTGGTAACCACCGATGTCGCCGCCGCCGCTGAGCAACGGGTTGGTGGTGTTCGGGTGGGTGCCGCGGAGCCCCTTCTTCGCCTTCTTCGGGTCCGAGGAGATCTCGTTCTGCGGGTTGTCGGAGTCGTCGAGCTTGTATTTCCGGTTCGCCGCGAGCAGTCGCACCTTGCCGCTGCCGGGCTCGATGCCGGCCAGCAGAACCGCGTTCTGGCTCTTGTCGGACTGCCGCTTCGTGATCTCCTTGCGGGCGGCCTGCTGGCCCTTCAGGTCGATCGTGGTGACCACGCGGTAGCCACCGCTCTTCAGGCGGCGCTCACGGTCGTACTCGGTGGCGCCGAAGGCGTCCTGCTCCATCCACCAGCGGTAGAAGTAGTCGCAGAAGAAGCCCCAGTAGTTCTTCGACACCCAGGCGCAGCCGTTGCCGACCTGCTTGACCTTGTCCGGAACCTTCTGCTTCTTCGCCTCGTCGGCGTCGGCCTGCGTGATCGCCCCCATGGTGACCATGCCGGGGATGATGTAGTTGTCGCGGCGCGCGGTGATCTGCTCGTGGCCCGACGCGCTCGTCGGGTTGAAGCTGGACGGGGCCTTGACCATGCCGGCCAGCATCGCGGCCTCGGCGACGCCCAGGTCCTTCGGCCGCTTGTTGAAGTAGACCTGGCTGGCCGCGAAGACGCCGTAGGCCTGGTTACCGAAGGGCGCGACGTTGAGGTAGCGCTCCAGGATCTGCTCCTTGGAGAGCTGTTTCTCGACCTGCAGCGCGTACTTCATTTCGGTGATCTTGCGCTTCGGGCTGTCCTCCGTGGCGTCGACCACCTCCTGCGGGTTGGTGGCCGAGTAGGCCAGCGACATCCGCACATACTGCATGGTGAGCGTCGAGGCACCCTGCTGCGCGCCGCCCTGGCTGTTGCCCACGAACGCGCGGGCGACACCCTTGAGGTCGACGCCGTTGTGCTCGAAGAACTTGCGGTCCTCGGCGGCGAGGATCGCGTTCTGCATGTTCTTCGAGATGTCCTTCAGCGGAACGTCGCTGCGGAACTCGTCGTAGAACTGCGAGAGCTGGGTGCGCCCGTCGGACGCGTAGATCCGGGTGATCTGCGGTGAGCTGAACTCCTTGAGCTCGCTGGGCAGATTCGCGAACGTCTGGCCGCCGGCTTTCGCCGCCAAGCCGGACATCGCCGCCGCGGGGAATGCGGCTGCGGCGACGACGACGCCGGCCAGCAACCCGCACACCAGCAGCGACGTCGCGTTCGTGAAGATGTTGTGATCGCGTCTGCGAAACCAGGAGGACACCCGAGCAGGGTACGCGAAGCATGCACGCGACTGCTCGTCGAGAAGGCTCTCCTTGACCGTATCGAGTGTGACCTGTCACCCGGCATGGCGAGGCGATTTCCCACATTCGCACCAAAGAAACCCCCGTTCAGTCATCTCAGCCTGGCCGCTATGCCCGGAAGTACCGGGCTATACGTATTTGAGGGACAACGTTGCGTAATCGCCCAACTACAGAGCATGATGGTCCGGCGAGACATCGCACGGCGTCTGCGCGGCGAGGGGGACATAGCCGCGACGCCAGGGGGTGAAAGCAAGGGGGGACGTTTACCGATGGGGATGATCAGCGACTGGCCCAGCATGGCGGCGTGTCAGAGTGGCGACCCTGACGCGTTGTTCGTGCAGGGCGCCGAGCAGAACGTGGCGAAGAGGATCTGCCGCAGCTGCCCGGTGCGCTACGAATGCCTCGCCGACGCCCTGGACAACCGCATCGAGTTCGGCGTGTGGGGAGGCATGACGGAACGGGAGCGGCGAGCTCTGTTGCGTCGGCACCCCCATGTGGCGAGCTGGCGGAAGATGTTCGAGGCCGCACTGAAGGAGAAGGGCGCCGACAAGGTGCTCGTCTCCACCCGCTGACCGCCTGTCAGGCGAGCAGTGCTCCGATCGTCCGCAGCCCGTCGACGTCGTGAACGTCGGCGGGCTGCGCGGCGACGGCGGTGGTCGGCACCGAGGGGAATGCCTCGGTGAACGTCGCGGCCACCCGTACCTCACGCTCGGTCTGCCGCAGCAGGGTGGCATGGATGCGCAGGACGTCAGCGGTGATCTGCTGGTCGCCCTCCGCCTCCAGCCGTGCCGCGGCGGCATCGCTCTCGTCGGCCGTCAGGCCGGCCGGCTCGGTCTGGTGCATCCGGTTCAGCACCAGCCCGCCCAGCGGCATCCGCTCGGTCACCAGCCGCTCCGCGAAGTAGGCCGCCTCCCGGATCGCATCCCGTTCCGGCGCCGCGACCAGCAGGAACGCGGTCTGCGGGTCCTGAAGGATGCGGTACGTCTGGTCGGCGCGCTGCCGGAACCCGCCGAACATCGAGTCCAGGGCGGCGACGAAGCCGGACAGGTCGGTGAGCAGCTGGGCGCCCAGCACCTTCTGCACCGCGCGGGAGAACAGCCCGAACGAAGCGGTGACCAGGCTGAACATGCTTCGCCCGCCGGTGCGAGCCGGTGCCAGGAGCATGCGCAGCATCCGGCCGTCGAGAAACCGGGAGAGCCGGGCCGGCGCGTCCAGGAAGTCGAGTGCGGACCGCGACGGCGGGGTGTCGACAACGATCAGGTCCCACTCGCCGCCGGCCCGCAGCTGACCCAGCTTCTCCATCGCCATGTATTCCTGGGTGCCGGAGAACGTGGAGCTCATGGCCTGGTAGAACGGGTTGGCGAAGATCTCCGCCGCGCGCTTCGGGGTGGTGTGCTGCTCGACCACCTCGTCGAAGGTGCGCTTCATGTCCAGCATCATGGCGTGCAGCTCGCCGCCGGTCTCGGTGGCGTCGATGCCCTTCACCTGACGGGGTGTGTTGTCCAGCTCGGTCAGCCCCATCGACTGCGCCAGCCGGCGGGCCGGGTCGATGGTCAGCACGACCGTCCGGCGGCCGTGCACCTCGGCGGCGCGCAGGCCGAGCGCCGCGGCGGTGGTGGTCTTGCCGACACCGCCCGCGCCGCAGCACACCACGATGCGGATGGCGGGGTCGGCGAGAAGGCCATCGACGTCGAGCCGTGGAGCGGTCAAATCAGCCACCGTTCAAGCGTAGTGCGTCTTGATCGGACATTGCCCTGATCAAGCCCGCAACAGCCGGGCGGCGAACTGCTCCAGCCCGGCCATGTCGACGCCGTCCGGCAGCAGCGGAAGCTCGATCATCGGCCGTTTCAGCTCGGCCAACTCCAGCCGCAGCGACTCCTCCAGCTCGCGCCGGGTGAGATGGGCCTGTGCCTCGCCTGCGAGTTGGCTCACCGTTGCCTGAGCGGTCGTCACGCCCGCCGCCGTGAGCCCGCGCTTGATCTCCGCCTTGGTGACCTTGCCGGAGCCGAGCAGGGCCGGCCGGGCGCCGTTGACGATGAGCCGGCCGACCCGGATGCCCAGCGCGCTGAGCTCGGTGATGGCGTCCAGGCTCTCCTGGACCGGCATCTCCTCCAGCAGCGTGACCACGTGCACTGCTGTCATCGGCGAGCGCAGCAGGGAGGCGACACCCTCGCTCTGCGTCTTGATCGGCCCCACCTTGACCAGCCGGGCGGTCTCCTCGGTCACGTTCAGGAAGCGGCCGACCCGGCCGGTCGGCGGAGCGTCGAGGACGACCGCGTCGTACACCCGGCGGCCCTCGTGCGACCGGGTGGTCGCCTCCTTGACCTTGCCGGTGAGCAGCACGTCACGCAGGCCGGGTGCGATGGTCGTGGCGAAGTCGATGGCGCCGACCTTGCGCAGGGCCCGGCCGGCCGCGCCGAGCTTGTAGAACATGTCCAGGTATTCGAGGAGCGCCTCCTCGGGGTCCACGGCCAGGGCGCGGACCTCGCCGCCGCCGGTCGTGGTGGCGACGCGGCGCTCCGCGTAAGGCAGCGGGTCGAGGCCGAACAGCTGGGCGATGCCCTGCCTGCCCTCCACCTCGACGAGCAGCGTGCGCCGGCCGCCCGCCGCGAGTCCCAGGGCCAGGGCGGCGGCGACGCTCGTCTTCCCGGTGCCGCCCTTGCCGGTGACCACGTGCAGTCGCTCCGGCCAGTTCCGGTGTTCACCCATGCGTCAAAGGTACGGCCGTGTGTCAGCCGGACACGTCACAGACCAACCAGCCGGTCTTCCGGATGACAGTGAACTTGAGTTCCTGGGCCGCCGCCTTCTCGTCGTCGGTCGACAGCACGACCCGGACACCGACCAGGGCCTCGTCGTCCTTGCGGTCGGCGACGGCGGGATCGTCCCAGCGGAAGACCGCACCCTGGTAGCTCTTCGCGAAGGTGCTGATCTGCTCCACCCGGTCGGCGAGCTTCTTCTCGTCGCGGGACTTGCGGCACACCAGGTCCTCGGCGGCGGTGGCGTCCTGCTGCGTGTAGACCGCCGTCAGGAATCGGTTGACCGCGGTGGCCGGGTCGGGGGAGCCGGGGTTGTCGGCGTCGCGGAAGAGGAAGTACGCCGAGACCGCACCGCCGCCGCAGAGCACCAGCGTGGCGGCGAAGGCCAGCGAGAGGAAGACGGTCGACCGGCGCCGGGGGTCGGCGGGCAGCATCCCGGCGTGCCCGCTCGGCGGTGCCACCCAGATCGGCTCCGGCTGGGTCTCCGCCGGGGGCGAGTGCTGGAAGGCCAGATGCTCGGGCGGCTGATGCTGCCACTCGCCGGGTTTCTCGTGCCGGGCGTGCCAGGGCCCGGAGGGTGGCGGCTGCTGCCAGCCGGCCGGTGGCGGGAGGTGTGAGATGACCTGGGTGGGGTCGGGTGGCGCGAAGTCCGGCTGGATCGCGGTCCCGGCTGTCTCGCCTGTCTCGCCTGTCTCGCTTGCCTCGGCGGGCACGATCGGGTGCTCCGCTGTCGCTTCCAGGAACGGTCCGGTCGCCCCCGCGGCGGCCGGACCGGCTGAAGGAAAGGCCGGGCCGGCTGACGGGAAGGCCGGCGGCGGTGTGCCGCCGGCGATCGGGAACTCGACCGGCGGTCCGGGCCCGGGCGGGACGGCCAGGTGCGGCGGTTCCGGTACGGGTATCGGCTCGGCGGGCGGGATCGGCATCGGTGGTTCCGGCTCCGGTGACGGCGGTGGCTCGGGATGCCCGTGCCGGCCGCCCTCGGCGTGATGCGTCATGATCACTCTCCAGCGTCGCGCTCAGTGATGGTTCATGCGCGCTCCGTACATTGTTCGGCTCAGCCTAGCCAACCACCCGGACCGCCGGGTCCTAAGCTGTGCCGGTAGCCGACGGATAGGGAGAAGTCCAGCCATGCAGAAGTGGGAGTACGTGACCGTGCCCCTGCTGGTCCACGCGACCAAGCAGATCCTCGACAACTGGGGCGAGGACGGCTGGGAGCTCGTCCAGGTGGTCCCCGGGCCGAACCCGGAGCAGCTGGTGGCGTACATGAAGCGGCCCAAGTCGTGACCACCACTCCGGCGCCGGTCAGCGGCGAGGGCGGGGTCGACGCGTACGCGAAGCTCGCCCAGCTGGGCCTGACGCTGCCCCAGGTGGTCCCGCCACTGGCCGCCTACGTGCCGGCCGTGCAGTCCGGGAACTACGTCTACGTCTCCGGCCAGCTGCCGCTCGTCGACGGCAAGCTGCCGAAGGCCGGCCGGGTCGGCGCCGAGGTCACCCCGGAGGAGGCCGCCGAGCTCGCGAAGATCTGCGGGCTGAACGCTCTCGCCGCGATCGAGGCGCTCGTCGGGCTCGGCCGGCTGGTCAAAATCGTCAAGGTCACCGGGTTCGTGGCGTCGGCGCCGGGCTTCACCGGTCAGCCGCTCGTTGTCAACGGCGCGTCGAACCTGTTCGGCGAGGTGCTCGGTGAGCAGGGGCGGCACGCGCGCAGCGCGGTGGGCGTGGCGGAATTGCCGCTGGGCGCACCGGTGGAGGTCGAGGTCATCGCCGAAGTGGCGTGATCTTGGGGGGATTCGGCCGCTTTTGGTGACCCAAGGTGACCGGATCGGACATCGTGTCTCGGCCATGGCCTTGCGGGCGACGTACGATTCCCGTCATGGGGGGTGCTGATCCCGAGTCGGCGGAAGTCGACCGGTTACCGGGTTGGGTGACGTTGCTGCGAGCGCCCAACCCGGGGCCGATGACGCTGGAGGGCACCAACACCTGGGTCTTGAGGGCTCCCGGTGCGGATTTCGCTGCGGTGATCGATCCCGGGCCGCTCGACGAGGCGCACCTGCGCCGGATCGCTGAGCACGGGCCGTTCCAGTTCATCCTTGTCACGCACGGTCATCATGATCACGTGGAGGGCGCGGAGCGGTTGTCCGAGCTGCTCGGCGGCACCGCTGTGCTGGCCGCCGACCCGGCTCATGCCCGGCACGGTGCGGCGTTCGGCGCGAAGGAGCACCTCGGCGGCAACGGGCTGGAAATACAGGTGCTGAACACTCCGGGACACACGAGTGATTCGGTGTGTTTTCTCGTCGAGTGTGGGAACGACCGCGCGATGTTCACCGGTGACACGATCCTGGGCCGTGGGACCACTGTGGTGGCCCGGCCCGACGGCGACCTCGGTGCATATCTGGGCAGTCTCGAGGTGCTCACCGCGTACCCCCAGATCTTGATGTTGCCGGGCCACGGACCGGCGCGTGCCGACACGGCCGAGCGCGCCCGTTTCTATCTCGACCACCGCAGGCAGCGACTGGCGCAGGTCCGCGCCGCGATGGATGCCGGGGCGCGGACCCCGGCCGCGGTGGTCGACCTGGTCTACCCGGACATCGATCCGGGCGTGCGGTTCGCCGCGGAATGGTCGGCCGCCGCGCAGATCGATTACCTGAACCGGGAATCCGGCACCGGCGTCCATCGGTTGGATCGGCCGTGACCTGCCCCGTGTGCGGGACCGTCGCTGTGCCCGGCGCCCGCTTCTGCCATCACTGTGGCGCCGCGCTGCCCGCAGCCGCCGCGCTGCCCGCAGCCGAGCGCCGGATCGTGACAGTGCTCTTCGGCGACCTCTCCGACTTCACCTCCTGGTCGGAGGACCTCGACCCGGAGCGGGTCGGCGCGGTGACCGACCGGGTGCTCGCCGCGCTGGCCGGTGCGGTGAAGACGTTCGGCGGGCACGTGGACAAGCTGACCGGCGACGGGATCATGGCGGTCTTCGGCGCCCCGGTGGCGCACGAGGACGACGCGGAGCGCGCGGTCCGGGCCGCCCTGAGCATGCAGCGGGCGGTCCGCCGGGTGCTGGACGACGAGCGTGGCGGTGGTGCACCCCTCGGCCTGCGGGTCGGGCTGAACACCGGTGAGGTGGTCGCCGGCATGCAGGCCGGCATCGAATACACCGTCATCGGTGACACCGTGAACACCGCGGCCCGGCTGGCGGACGCCGCCGCGGTGGGCGCCGTCTACGCCGGCGAGCGGACCAGCGCCGGGACCCGGCACGTGGCCTCCTGGCGGCAGCTGCGCCCGCTGCGGCTCAAGGGCAAGAGAGAACCAGTTCCGGCGTACGAGCTACTGGGTCTTCACGACGCGCCGGGCACCCGGTCGGGCCTCGGTGACGAGGCGCCGTTCGTGGGCCGGGAGACCGAGCTGGGCCGGGTCTCCGGCCGGCTCGCGGAGGCGATCGACTCCGGCACCCCGCGGATCATGGTGATGACCGCCGAGGCGGGCATCGGCAAGTCCCGGTTCGCCGGCGAGGTGAAGCGTCTCGCCGCCGGCTTCGAGGCGGGCGGGCCGTACGCGGGACACGGCGCCCGGGTCCTGCGAGTGCGCTGCCGCGCCTTCGGCGAGCGCCGCCGCTACGCACCGCTGGCCGACCTGATCCGCAAGGCGGCCGGCCTGCCCAAGGACATGGCCGCCACGATCGGCCGCTCGGTCGTCGAGGAACGCCTCCGCAAGCTCGCCAACCGGCTCGGTGCCCAGTTCGACACCGACCGGCTGCTGGTGCTCCTCGGCTACGGCGAGGCGCCCGGCAACCCGGTGGGACCGGCGGCGCCCCCCGACTGGCCGCGAAGCGCGAAACGGGTCGACGCGGAGGCCATCTCGATCGCGGTCGCCGACGTGCTCTCCGCGCTGGCCGCCGAGACGCCGCTGATGCTCATCGTGGACGACCTGCACGACGCCACCGCCACCACGCTCGAGGCGCTCGGCAGCACGCTCTCCCGGCTGGACGGCCCGGTGGTGGTGCTCCTGCTCGGCCGGCCCGAACTGGTGCGGACCGCCGGAGCGATGACCCGGCTCGCCGACGCGGAGGTGCACACCCTGCCGCCGCTGCGGGGTGCCGACGCGTCCCGGCTGCTCACGTCGTACCTGCACGGCGGAAAGTTGTTCCAGGCCGACAGCGACCGGCTGCTCGCCACCGCGCAGGGCAACCCGTTCTACCTGGCCGAGATGGTCACGCTGCTGATGGAGCGGGGTGCGCTCACCCCGGCGGTCGGCGCCAACGCGGCCGGCCGGTGGCACCTCGCCGCCGGCTCGCTCGGCCGCCAGCTGCTCTCCCGGGACCTGGCGGCCGTGCTCGCCGCCCGGATAGACGCGCTGCCCAGCGAGCCGCGGTCGGTGCTGCGGGACGCGTCGGTGGCCGGGACGACGGTGCCGAGCGGTGTGTTGGAAGCGCTCCAGGAACGGCGGGCCGGCAGCGACATGCTCCCGGGAGCGGTTGCCGCGGTCGAGCTGGAGAAGGCGATCGACGAGCTGCTCCAGCGCCGCATGCTGCACCGGTCCAGGGGCGGGTTCTCGTTCACCACCCCGCTGATGCGCGAGGCGGCGTACGCGAACATCGGCAAGGCGGATCTCGCCGAGCGGCACGCCTATCTGGCGACGTGGGCGGCACCGGAGTCGGTCCGGGAGGGCCACGATGGAGCGGTCCGGCTGCACCTGACCGAGAACGAGCGGGACGCGTTCATCGCCTCGCACGTGGAGGCGGCCGTCGAGCTGGCCGACGCGGTGCGGCTGCGCCCGGACGCCGTGGCCCGCGAGGTGGCACCGCTCGGTGTCGCGGCGCTCGGCCGGATGGCGCGGCGGGCGCTGGCGAACATCGAGCCGGCCGCGTCGATCGAGTACGCGGAACGTGCCACCGCGCTCACCAAGGATGGCTTGCCGCTGCCCGACCAGCTGGTCCACGCCCGTGCGCTGTTGCGCCTGGGGCGGGCCGAGGAGGCGCTGGCGTACGGCGAGAAGATCACCAAAGCGGCGGCTGACGACCCGGTGTGCCGTGCCGAGGGGACGATCCTCGTCGGCCGGGCGTACGAGGCGCTCGGCGACACCAGCAGTGCCGTGGCGGCGTGGCAGGAAGCCCTTGAGGTGGCGACCGAGGCGCAGTTGCTGCCGGAGCGGGCGAACGCGATGCGCCGCCTGGGCATGGCCGACTTCCTGTCCGGCAAGCTCAGCCAGGCGAGTAGCCGGTTCGCGGCCGCGTATCAGGTCACGCTCGCGGCCGGCGACCGGCACGGACAGGCCTGGGCACTGCAGAACCTGGCGTGGGTGACCACCACCCGGGGCGACTTCGCCGGCACCGACGCCGTGCTCGGCCGGGCCGCGCGGCTCTTCGCCGAACTCGGCGACCCGGTCGGCCGGTCCTGGCTGCGCGGCACCACCGCCTTTGCGAGGCTGCTCGCCGGGCGGCTGCAGGAGGCACGCCGGCTGGCGCGGATCTTCCTGCCGTTCGGTGACCGGGTCGGTGAGGGCTGGGCGGTCGGCACGCTGCGGGTGGTCGAGGCGTACGCGGCCGCCGAACTCGGTGACCTCGGTGCGGCCGACAGCCAGGCCCGCCGGGCGTTCCGCGAGTTCAACGAGCTCAACGACGACTGGGGCCGCGGGCTCGCGATGGTCGTCCGCGGTGCCATCGCCCGCAGCCTCAACGAACTGGACCACGCGGCTGATCTGCTCTCCGACGCCCTCGTCTACGCGGAGCGCACCGGCCACCCGCTGCTGCTCGGCATGGCCGGCACGCTGCACGGTTTCGTGGCGCTGCAACGCGGTGACCTGGCGACCGCGGAGGCCGACGCCCGCCGGGTGATGACCGCAGTCGAACCGCACAACCCGCTCGCACCGGCCCAGGTCGGTCCCCGGGTGCTGCTCGCCGAGGCGCGCAACCGGGCCGGCGACGCGGCCACCGCGATCGGGCTGCTGGCGCCGATCGCGAGCGACACCGCCACTCCGTCGCTGCTCTTCTCACGGCGGCACGCGCTCGCGGCATACGCATCGGCGCTGCTCGCCGAGGGCCGGGTGGAGTCCGCGCTGACGTGGATCGAGCGGGCGCGCGACGTACCGGCCGAGGACGTGCGCAGCGGTGTGATCACCGCCATGATCCGGGCCCGGGTCCTCGCGGCGTCCGACCGGTGCGACGAGGCGCGGGCCGCGGCCGACGAGTCGGTGCGCCTGGCGTGGGCGACAGAGCAGGCGAGCGAGCGGACAGGTGCGGAGGAACTACGCGATACGCTCGAGTTGGCCGGTGTCGAAACGGTTGCAGCCGAAACTGTCGCCTTCGCGTCTGACGTGCCCGGATGATCTCCGTTCCGGCTGGCGTATTTTCTTTAGCGTGACGGATACACCGCCTGGCGCCCTGCCCGTTCCCTACGTGCCAGGCATGTCCGGATTGTCGGTAATGGCCCGCGGTGGTTACGCCACCGTGTATCGAGCGACGCAAGATTCGGTGGGCCGCGAGGTCGCCATCAAGATGGAGAACCGCACCCTCGACAGCGCCCGGGACCAGGCTCGCTTCCTCCGTGAGGCCCGTGCGGCCGGCCGCATGTCCTCACATCCGCACGTCGTCGACCTCTTCGACGTCGGTGTGACCGTGGACCAGCACCCGTACCTGATCATGGAGCTCTGCGACGGGTCGTACCTCGACCGTATGCGCGTCTCCCCGCTGACACCGGCCGAGGCCCGCGATGTGGGCATCAAGATCGCTGATGCGCTGGTGCACTCGCACGCCAACGGTGTGCTGCACCGCGACGTGAAGCCGGCGAACATCCTCTACTCGCAGTTCAACGCGGCAGTTCTCGCCGACTTCGGGCTGGCTGTGCTCGGCGAGATGCGGGATTCGTCGGTCACCCTCGAGGTGCTCACGCCGGCCTATGCGCCGCCGGAGATGTTCCGTCACGACAGTCCGTCCGGTGCTGCTGACGTTTATGCGCTCTGTGCCACGCTTTATGCGGTCATGAGTGGTCGCCCGCCTCGCTGGCAGACCGACCGGAGCCCCAGCCTGATCACGCTGATGGATCTCTTTCATCAGCCGATTCCTGAGCTGCCCAGTGTGCCGCGGGCGCTCACCGACGTACTTCGCTATGGCATGGCCAACGATCCGGCGTCCCGTCCTACCGCCGAGCAGATGCGCGACCTGCTCAACAACCTTCAGCTGGATCCGAATACGCCGCAGCCTCCGCCTACTGTCTATCGGTCCACGTCCACGTCGCCTCCGAATCATCTGCCTCGGCCGCGGCCGGTTGCGCCCAGTACGCCGACTCGTGAGGACGAGACGCCTACTGTTCACAATCCGGGCGCTCGTAAGGGGTTCTTCAGCCGCTGGTTCTCCTAGCGTTGGTAGCTGCACACGTTGGGGTTGCGTGTGCGCTGACGAGGCCCATGACGAGCCCATGACGTGGGTAAACGCGCACGCAACCTCAATGTGCGCGCCTACCCACGCCCGCGCCGCCGCGCCGCCGTGTGTCGCTTGCCGCGCCGCCGCGCCGCCGTGTGTCGCTTGCCGCGCCGTCGGGTCCCCGCTCGCCCGTGTCGTCAGTGGGGGAGGTGGGTCCAGAAGTGGAGTTTGTGGTCGTGGCGGAACTCGGTGGATGTCCAGCGGCCCGAGGTGAGCGACTGGACGTGCGGGCTGCCGGGCTGGAACGGCGCCCAGCCAGGCGTGGCCTCAGCGGCGTAGCGGGTCCAGGTCGCCACCATGCGGGACGCGAGACGGTTCTGGGCGGCGCTGCGAGGCTCGAAGAGGTCAAGGTCGAATAGATAGGCCAATTCGGACATGTGCTGCGCACGCCAGGGGAAGTCGGGCGCCGGATAGCCGACGAACCACGGGGTGTCCCGCTCAGCGAACTCGTACATGTGAGTGCTTGTCCAACGGGTCAGCAGCTCAGCCGTCTGATAGGTGGGCACAGCCCAGCCCCGATCGGTGCTGATGGTCGCCAGAGCCAAGCCTGCCGAATTGTCGTGATCGGACAGTGGATAGCGGGCGAGCACAGCCTCCGACCGCGGGCCGAACTGCTCGCGGACTGTGGGTTCGTAAGCCTCCGCGGCGATCGGCGGCGCGACGGCATACCGGCCGTTCTCCTCGTCGTGGTTGACACCGATCAAAACCGGAACACGGTTGAAGCGCCCGGTGCGGAAGGCCTCGGCGGGGCTCAGCGGCAGCAGCGAGGTCCCGGCGACGGGGCGCGGCTCGTTCCAGGCGCCATACGCGGCGAGCAGCGAAGCGGTGCTGATGCCGGGGGAGCGCAGACAGGCACCCACATCAGGGGCACCTTCACAACCGACGGCCTTGATCACCGCGGTGCTGTCGGCCTCGGCGGCTGATCGGGTACGGGTACCGCCGTCACTCCCCGCGCACGGTGAGCTCTGGATGATCGCTCGATGGAAGAGTCCCGCCGAGCCCGGTGCGGCCAGGTGGTCGCAGACCGCGTACCCGCCACCGGACTGACCCATGATCGTCACGTTGGCGGGGTCGCCGCCGAAGGCTCGGATGTTGGAGCGGACCCAGCGCAGAGCGGCCTGCTGGTCCTCGATCGCGAGGCTGCCGGAGCCGTGCGGCGAGCCGGAGTCCAGGGCGGGATGGGTCAGGAAGGACATCACGCCGAGTCGGTAGTTCATCGAGACCACGACGGCGTCGGCGGCCAGGCGGTCGGGGCGGTACATGTCGCCGGTGCCGAACATCATGCTGCCGCCGTGGATCCAGACGATGACGGGCAGCCGGTTCCGTTCGCCGCCCGACGTAGTGACGCCGCCCGACTTGGTGGCGCCGGCTGGCGTGGTGACGTTCAGGTAGAGGCAGTCCTCGGCATCGCTGGGCACGCCGACGGGTAGCCCGGCGGGCTGGGCGCAGGCCGGGCCGGGCCGGGTGGCGTCGCGGACTCCGGTCCAGGGTGCTGCGGGCCGGGGAGAGGTCCATCGGATGGGCGGTGCCGCGTACGGAATGCCCTGGAAGCTTCGGGTGCCGGCGGCGGTGGTCGTGCCCCGTACAGCGCCCTTGTCCGTCATGACGGTCGTGTTCGCACCTGCCGGCACGACCAGGGCCGCACCGGCCAGAAGCGGGATCAGTGGATTCATGACGGTCACCATACGACCGTCTAAGACGATCGTGCAAGACGTGCGTCTGATACGGTTCGATCATGGGTAACCGGGAAGCGCTCCTCGCCGGAGCCAAGACCTGCCTACTGGAGAAGGGCTTCGACCGGACCAGCGCGCGGGACATCGCCACCACTGCCGGCGTCAGCCTGGCCGCGATCGGCTATCACTTCGGCTCCCGGGAAAACCTGCTCTTCCAGGCGTTGTTCGCGATCCTCGACGAGTGGGGCGACCTGTCCGGGCGCGTTCTGGTGCCGCCGGACGCACCGGGGCTGACACCGGCCCAGGCCTACGAGCGCATGTGGGACGAGTTGCTCGCCCAGGCCCGCGCGCAGCCGAAGATGTGGCTCGCCTCGATGGAGCTGTTCATGCAGGCTCAGCGGCAGCCCGACCTGCTCCCGCATCTCACCGACGGCATCCGGCAGGGACGCAGCGGGGTGACGGCGATCCTGACCAGCACCCCCGAGCCGGATGTGCCGGAGCGGTCCGTGCGCACCCTCGGCATGATCCAGCTGGCCCTGATGTCCGGCGTGATCATGCAGATGATGGCCGATCCCGAACACCCGCCGACCGGCGCCGACGTCATCGCCGGCCTGCGGGCGCTCAGCGAGATAACCAGACACCTTCCGGGGTGACGGTCTGACCTCTCCGGGTGAGCGGGTGAGCGGGTGAGCGGGCGGCAGGGGCGCGGCGAGACAACCGATGCAGGAGCTACTCCGGGTCGAGGACCGCCAGCAGCTCACCGGTGTCCACCTCGGCACCCGGCTGCACCGGAAGCGACGCCACCACCCCGGCCGACGGCGCGTGCACCGGATGCTCGAGCTTCATCGCCTCCAGGGTGAGCAGCAGCTCACCGGCCCGCACCCGCTGACCGGGAACGACCAGAACCCGCCGGACCGCGCCCGGCAGCGGCGCGATCAGCGAGCTCTCCGACGCCTCGGGCGTGGGCAGCGGGAAACGGGAGATCTCGCGCAGCGCCACCGAGCCCTCGGGGCTGTCCACGTACGACACGTCGCCGACCCGGTGCACCAGGACGGTGAGCCGGATGCCCTGCACGTTGAGGACGACCCGGTCGGCGCTCGCCTGCACCACCACGATCGGCGGCAGGTCGTCGGCGACCGGCGCCTGACCGAGACCGGCCAGGTCCAGCTCCTCCGGGTCCACGGCGCGCACCCACCAGCCGGCCAGGTCACCGTGCCGGTTCATCCGGTAGCCGACCTCGACCGGGCCGGTCGGGCCGTCGTAGACAGCGGTCTGCGAGCCGGACGGGACGTTGCGCCAGCCGGAGGGCAGCGAGCCGAGCACGGCGGCGGTGGCGCGGCGGCCGGCGGCTCCGGCCAGGGCGGCCGCGAGGCAGGAGAGGCGTACGGCGTCCACCGAGGACAGCAGCGGGGCGAAGACCTCGGGATGCCGGTCCAGGAAGCCGGTGTCGACGTCGCCGGAGCGGAACGAGTGGTGCCGCAGGACACGTACCAGCAGGTCGCGGTTGGACACGACGCCGTGCAGCTGGGTGCGGGCCAGTGCGGACGCCAGCATCCGGGCGGCCTCCTGGCGGCTCGGTGCCCAGGCGATCAGTTTCGCCAGCATCGGGTCGTGGTGCATGCCGATCACCGAACCGTCGATCACGCCGGCGTCCAGGCGCAGGCCCGGCTGCGGCAGCGGGCGGAAGGCGCCCGCCACGTCCGGCACGGCGAATCGGTGCAGGGTGCCGGCGGCGGGCAGCCAGGCGTACGCCGGATCCTCTGCACTGATTCGCACCTCGATGGCGTGCCCCCGGATGGGTGGCGGTCCCGGCATCGGAAGGCTGCCACCCTCGGCAACCAGCAGTTGCAGGCGCACCATGTCATAACCGGACACGCACTCGGTGACCGCGTGGTCGGCCTGCAGCGTGGGTGTCAGCTCCAGGAACCAGAAGTCGCCGTCGGCGTCCAGCAGGAACTCGACAGCACCGGTGCCGACGTAACCGAGCGCCCGCACGGCGACGATCGCCGCCCGGCACAGTTCCTCGCGCAGGCCGGGGTCGACGGCCGGGGACGGTGTCTCCTCGACGATCTTCTGGTAGCGGCGCTGCACGGAGCATTCCCGCTCACCGAACGGGACGACCGAGCCCTGCGCATCGGCCAGGATCGGTACCTCGATGTGGCGGACGTTGCTCACGTACGGTTCGCAGAACACCTCACCGCCGACCTCGCGGCGGGTCGAGGCCACCGCTTCGGCCAGGGCGGTCGCATCGCGGACGACGCGCATGCCGGTGCCGCCGGTCCCGGTCACGGGCTTGATGAGTACGGGGAAGCCCGGCACCGAGTCCGGATCGGTGAAGGTCGGCAGCACGGGCACCCGGGCCTCGGCGACCAGCTTCTTCATCTCGGTCTTGACGCTGAGCGTACGCAGGATCGCGGCCGGAGCCCCGACCCAGATCAAACCGGCGTCGACCACGGCGGCGGCGAACTCCGGGTCCTCGGCGAGCGCGCCGGTGCCGGGGTGCAGCGCGTTGGCACCGGCCCGCTGGGCGGCCGCGATCAGGACCTCGGTACGCAGGTACGTGGCGGACGGTGTGTTGCCCGGCAGGTGGACCGCGTAGTCGGCCTCGGTGACGTGCGGTGCGTTGGAATCGACGTCGGAGTAGACGGCGACCGTCTCGATGCCGACCAGCCGGCAGGTGGCGAACACCCGGCGGGCGACCTCACCTCGGTCGGCCACCAGAAGTCGTCGGATCACTGGTCTACCTTTCAGGGTCTGAACACGCCGACGTGTCCCGCGCCCTCCACGGCCGCGCTGTGCACGGCGGAGAGGCAGAGGCCGAGGACCGTACGGGTGTCGCGGGGGTCGATGACGCCGTCGTCGGTCGGTGTGCGCTCCGCCGTGGGCCAGCTGAACTGGAAGCGGGGCTCGTCGGGGCGGTCTGCGAGGTCACAGGCGGCCGCGCCGACGCTGAGGACCAGGTGCGGTACAGCCGACCTGGCCACCGCGTGCACGAGCGGTGCGTCGTGCCGGGCGTCGGGCGGTTCCGCACCGGCGGCCGGTGGAGTGCCGGTGTGCCGCAGGAAGAGCAGCGGGGTGGCTGTCGCGTTGGCCAGGTGCAGGAAGTGCACGGCCTTCTGCGCCTCGGCGACCGAGCACGGGTTGCCCGGGGTGGCGAGCACTCCTACCGGGTATCCGTGCAGCTCACCCCAGCCGGCGATCAGGGCGGTGGCGCCGGGGCCGGGTTTGAACTCGTCGAAGTCGCTGTCGTCGAGGATTCGGGCGAGCACCTCACGCGGTTCGAAGTCGGCCGGCTTCAGAGCTGCCAGGGTCAGCAGGTCCTCGGCGTCGTGGCGGGGCGGTGCCGGGTGCTGGGTGCGTGGTGGCGGTCCGTGCTTGTGCCAGTTGAGGCGGCGTACGCACTGGCGGGCCAGCCGCAGCCCGTCGCGTTCGTCCTCGGCGAGCTGGTCGGCGGGTCCGGTGGGTCCGGCGGGCACGACCGGGGTGGCCCGTACCTCGACGCCGCCGTGGCCGTTCGCCGTGCCGCGTACCGGTTGCGGGTGGATGGTGAGTACCTTGGCGTGCCCGCGCACCATGATCGTGTAATCGGACAGTGCCGGCAGGTAGGCCGCGTCACCCGTGGTGACGCCGAAGATCACACAAACGGTGGGCACCCGGTCCGGGGTGAGCCGGCTCAGCTCGCGGGCGATCCCGCCGCCCGGCTTCTGCCCGCCGACCGACTCCACGAGGTTCACCATCGGCAGCCGGTTCACCGAGGCGATCCGCGCGGCCCGGCGGATCTTCTCCGCGGTGTACGGGTTGACCGCGCCGCCGTCCACCGTCGGATCGTTCGCGATCACGAGGCATTCGATGCCCTCGACGACGCCCACCCCGGTGACCACGCTCGCGCCGACCGGGTACTCGGACCCCCTGGCCGCCGCCGGCGCCAGCTCGAGGAACGGGCTGTCCTGGTCGAGCAGCATCTCGATGCGCTCACGGGGGAGCAGCTTGCCGCGCGCGTGATGCCGGGTGACCCACTTCTCGCCACCGCCACCGCGTGCCTCGTCGAGCACGGCCTCCAGGTCGGCGAGGAGTTGCAGGGTGGAGCTGCGCCCCTCCAGATAGGCGGGATCGCGGGGGTCCAGCGTGGTGTCGAGCACGGTCATGAAGACACCCCGATGCCCGCCACGCGCCTACCTGCGTTCAAAGCCGCGCCCTTCCCTGTCACGCCGGTGCCTCTCGGCCACCTCCGTAACGAGCGTCCGTGTGGGTGCGACACGGATTCGGCTGTGGAGGCCCGGTACCTCGAACAGGTGGATCAGGCACGTTTAAGGGCCTGTCCGTATGGACAGGCCCTTATTGAGCGCAGTACAAAATCAGACGCGGGCGCGGCGTGCCAGGCGCTCGGGGTCCAGAATGATCACGCTCTTGCCGTCGAGCCGGAGCCAGGCGCGGGACGCGAAGTCGGCCAGAGCCTTGTTCACCGTCTCGCGGGAGGCGCCGACGAGCTGGGCCAGCTCCTCCTGGGTCAGGTCGTGCGTGACCCGCAGGACGCCACCGTCGCGGGTGCCGAACCGGCCCGCCATCTGCAGCAGGTTTTTCGCGACCCGGCCGGGCACGTCCGTGAAGATCAGGTCGGCCAGCGCGTCGTTGGTCCGGCGCAGCCGGCGGGCGAGCACCCGCAGGAGCTGCTCGGCGATCTCGGGCCGGTTGTTCAGCCAGGGGCGCAGCGACGACTTCTTCAGCCGGGCCAGCCGGCTGTCGGTCACCGCGGTGGCGGTCGCCGTCCGCGGGCCGGGGTCGAAGAGCGAGAGCTCACCGAGCATGTCGGACGGGCCCATGATGGAGACGAGATTCTGCCGCCCGTCCGCCGCCCGGCGCCCGAGCTTGATCTTGCCGGACAGAACGATATACAGGCTGTCCCCGGCCTCGCCCTCGTTGAAGACCACGTCGCCCTTGCGGACTTCGATCGTGTCCATCTCCTTGGCGAGCGCCTCGGCGGCTTCCGGGTCAACGCCCTGGAAGATTCCGCTGCGAGCCAGTACCTCATCCATCGCCGCACCTCCGAAAACGCGCAACGTCTGCGCTCGATCAGTCTAGGCGCACGCGGGCGGGAAACGGGCGGCCACCCCTTGATCCAGATACCGGACGGTAACCAGGTTTGCCCTGACCGCCCGAGATGAATAGGCGGTACGGGCATATCAGGACAGGCCTTTCGTCGGTCGATCCCGCTTGCGACCCGACGGTATCGTCCCGGTCGATGAATTCGCATCCCCCCTCCCCCCGCCAGGGCCTTTTCGGACGGCCCGCTCTCACCGTCACGATTGCGGTGGCCGCCCTGATTGGTGCTGGATTGGGAGGAATCGCCCTGGCGAAACGGGGCGACGGAGACGCTCCCCGCTGGAGCGCGCCGGCGGCATCCGGTCCGGCGGGGGAGCCGGTCACGCGCCCCCCGATCGAGGAGTCCGGCGCCGTCGAGTCGATCACGCTCTCCGCCACCGGCGACATCATCATGGGCAGCGCGCCGAACCGGTTGCCGGCCGACGCGGGCAACGGCTTCTTCGACTCCGTCCAGGAGGGGCTCGCCTCCGACCTGGTGATGGGCAACCTGGAACAGCCGCTCACCGGCGACACCGGCACCTCCAAATGCGGTTCGCCGCCGCGGCCCAACTGTTTCGCCTTCCGGTCGCCGCCGTCCTACGCCGCGCACCTCAAGGACGCCGGATTCCAGCTGCTCAACACGGCCAACAACCACTCCAAGGACTACGGCACCCAGGGATATCGCAACACGGTGAAGGCGCTGGAGGAGGCCGGGCTCGCACACACCGGCGCCGAGGACCAGATCACCGTCGTGGACGTCAAGGGAATCAAGGTCGCGGTGGTCGGTTTTTCACCGTACGCGGGAGCGAACAACCTGAACGACCTGGAGGCTGCCGCCGCCGTGGTGACCGAGGCGAAGTCACAGGCCGACCTCGTCGTGGTGCAGGTGCACATGGGCGCGGAGGGCTCCGACAAGACGCACGTGAAGCCGGGCACCGAGCTGTTCTTCGGGGAGAACCGGGGCGATCCGATCAAGTTCAGTCACACGGTTGTCGACGCCGGGGCGGATCTGGTTGTCGGGCACGGACCGCACGTCCTGCGCGGGATGGAGTTCTACCAGGGCAAGCTGATCGCCTACAGCCTCGGGAACTTCGCCGGTGGCGGGCGGACGCTGTCCCGCAGCGGTGACCTCAAGTACGCCGGGATCCTGCACGTGTCGCTGACCAAACAGGGTGAGTACGCGGGTGGCAGGTTCCTCTCGACGTATCTGAACAGCGTCGGCGTACCGGTCCGGGACGACGGCGACGAGCGCGGCCGCAAGATGGTCGACCGGCTCTCGGCATCCGACTTCGAGGACTCCGCCGTCACGATCGGTGACGACGGGGCGATCAAGCCCTCGGCGTGACGGATGATCTCGACCTGCCGAAGTACTCTTTACCGGTGACCGAACCCCGCGCAGCGACTGCTTCCCGCTTCGCGCGGGAGACGGAGCTCGGCCGCAAACGCCGGGCCCGCAGAATGGCCCGGGTGCTGGCCGAGACCCACCCCGACGCGCACTGCGAGCTCGACTTCACCAACCCGCTCGAGCTGGCGGTCGCGACGATTCTGTCCGCGCAGACCACCGACGTGCGGGTCAACCAGGTGACACCGAAACTGTTCCAGCAGTACCCGACGGCTGCCGACTACGCCGCCGCGGACCGCGCCGAGATGGAGCTGCTGCTGCGGCCCACGGGCTTCTTCCGCGCCAAGACCAACTCGCTGATCCGGCTGGGGCAGGCCCTCCTCGAGAAGCACGACGGCAGCATTCCGAACCGGCTGGACGCTCTGGTGAAGCTGCCCGGGATCGGGCGGAAGACGGCCAATGTGATCCTGGGCAACGCTTTCGGCGTACCGGGCATCACCGTGGACACCCATTTCCGCCGGCTCACCAACCGTTTCGGCTGGGTCGACGAGATGGACGAGGTGAAGATCGAGTTCCTGGTCGCCGGCATGATCGAGAAACGCGACTGGACGATGCTGTCGCACCGGGTGATCTTCCACGGGCGGCGGGTGTGCCACTCACGGACTCCGGCATGCGGCGCCTGCACGCTGGCGAGCATGTGCCCGTCGTACGGGACAGGGCCCACCGAAGCGGCGCCGGCGGCGAAACTGCTCAAGGGCCCCCGGGCCCGCGAGCTCGCCGAGGCCGCCGGCGTCGACCCCGGTCTGGTGCCGGCCGCCGCGGTGCTCGCGCCGGAGGAACCGTGAGCCGGTCCCTCGGGCTGCCGGCGGCTGTCGCCGCCCGGGTGGCGCGGTTGGCGGCTGTCGCCGCCCGGGTGGCTCTGTCGGCGGCCGCCGTCCTGGTGGTGCTGTCAGCCTGCACGGCCGCCGTCGAGCCGGACGAACCGGAGATACCGTCGCCATTCACTGACTGCGCCGCGCTGACCGGCTCGGCACCGGCCGCCACCGAGCTTCCGGAGGTCGTGTTGCCCTGCTTCACCGGCGGCGCAGAGGTGAGCATGGGTGACCTGCGCCTGCCCGCTGTGATCAACATCTGGGCGTCGTTCTGCGCGCCCTGCCGCGACGAGCTGCCGGTGATGCAGGGGCTCGCCGACCGCGCCGACGGGCGGTACACGGTGGTCGGTGTGGACAGCGGGGACGGCCGATCGGCCGCAGCGTCGTTCGCCGCCGACCACGATGTCAGCTTTCCGACCCTGTTCGACCCGGAGCGCCGGTTCGCCAGCGCCCTCGGGCAGGCCACCCTCCCGGTCACCGTGTTCGTCGGCGCCGACGGCAGGATGTACGTGCATCGTGAAGCCGTGAACGTCGACGACCTGATCAAGCTGATGCCGGAGCACACCGGCGTGACGGTGAAGCGATGAGCGAGCTTGCGAGCGAGTCATCAGGCTCAGTTTTTCGCTCATGGCGGCGCCGGAGCGAAGCGGAGGTGATGGCATGAGCCAGGGACGGGTTCTCGCCCGGCCGGACGGTCTGCCGTCCTGGTTCGAGCCGCTGCTGACCCGGGCCGGCCAATGCCGGACCGAGGACTTCACCCCGCTGCGCGAGCCGGTCGGCGGCGGAGGCCGGGCCAGTGCCGTGCTGGTGCTGCTCGGCGAGAGCGAGCCGGGCCCCGACACCCCGGGCGGGCCCGACCTGCTCATCCTCCAGCGAGCCGCGACCATGCGGAACCACGCCGGTCAGCCCGCCTTCCCGGGCGGTGCCACCGACCCGGAGGACGCCGACGCCACAGTCACCGCGTTGCGGGAGGCGAGCGAGGAGGTCGGCCTCGACCGGTCCAGCGCGGAGGTGCTCGCGCTGCTGCCGGACCTGTGGATCCCGGTCAGCCGGTTCGTCGTCACCCCGGTGCTGGCGTGGTGGCGCCACCCGCACGAGGTGCACCCCTTGCAGCCCGCCGAAGTCGCCCATGTCGCACGTCTGCCGATCAGTGAACTGGCCGACCCCGCGAACCGTATCCGGGTGCGACATCCGAGCGGTTGGATCGGGCCCGCGTTCCAGGTCCGTGGGCTGCTCGTCTGGGGCTTCACGGCGGGGGTGATCTCAGTTCTGCTCGACATGGCCGGGTGGTCCCAACCGTGGGAGCAGGGCCGCGTCGTCGAACTTCCCGACGCCTCGGCACCCGTACCGGCGGCGCGCGGCGGAGCGCCCGACGAGGTGGTGTCGTGAGGTGGCCCCCGACTTCTACTCTGAGTGAGTGCCCGTGGTCGATGTAATTCTGATCGTGCTGATGCTGCTCTTCGCGATCAGCGGATACCGGCAGGGCTTCGTGATCGGTGCGCTCTCGCTGGGTGGCTTCTTCAGCGGCGTTCTGATCGGCCTCCAACTGGGGCCGCTGCTCGCCCGGCAGTTCGCCGACGGCACGGTCCGGCTGGTGGTCGCCCTCGCGGTGATCCTCATCCTGGCGGTCCTCGGTCAGACCCTGGCCGGCTGGCTCGGCACCAACCTGCGCCGCGGCATCTTCAGCAAGCCGCTGCAGCACCTCGACGACGCCGGCGGCGCGGTCATCTCGGTGGTCGCCCTGCTGCTGGCCTCCTGGCTGGTCGCGGTGCCGCTCGGCTCCACCCCGTTCCCCGCGATCAACCGCGAGTTCCGCAGCAGTGCGATCCTCACCGGCATCAACGGCCTGATGCCGGAGGAGGCCCAGACCCTCTCCTCGGCACTGCAGGACACCCTGGACACCAGCGGCTTCCCCGACGTGTTCGGCGGGCTGGCCCGGACCCAGGCCAAGGAGGTCGCCGAGCCGGACAAGCGGCTGGCGAGCTCCAAGGTGGTGCAGGATTCGAAGCGGTCGGTCCTCAAGGTGCTCGGCGCGGCGCCGAGCTGCTCACGGCGCATCGAGGGCACCGGCTTCGTGTACGCCCAGGAGCGCGTCATGACCAACGCGCACGTGGTGGCCGGCACCGAAGAGGTGGTCGTGGAGACCTCTCGCGGCCAGCTCGAGGGCACCGTGGTGGTGTACGACCCGAAACGTGACCTCGCCGTCCTGCACGTGCCCGGCCTGCGTGCCCCGGTCATGCCCTTCGTCCAGAAGGAAGCCACCACGGGGGCGAACGCGATCGTGCTCGGATACCCCCAGGACGGTCCGTACAACGCCCAGTCCGCCCGCGTCCGCGACGTCAGCCGCATCACCGGCCCGGACATTTACGACTCGGGCGACGTGACCCGCGAGATCTACACGATCAAGTCGTATGTCCGCAGTGGCAACTCGGGCGGCCCCCTGATCGACCCGAACGGCGACGTCCTCGGCGTGATCTTCGCAGCGGCGGCGGACGACAAGAACGTCGGCTTCGCCCTCACCGCGGACGAGGCCGCCGGCACCGCGAAAGCAGGCCGCGAGAACACGAAGGGCGTCCGCACCGGCGAGTGCGCCTGACACGAACGGGGACCTGCCGCGCTCAGCCCGGCTCCCGGCTCCGCCGCGCTCAGCCCGGCTCCCGGCTCAGCCCGGCTCCCGGCTCAGCCCGGCTCCCGGCTCCGCCCGGCTCCCGGCTCCGCCGCGCTCAGCCCGACCCAGGCGGCTGAGATCTCCCGCTCGCGCTCAACCCGCGCCCGGCGGCCTGAGATGTGCGTTCGCGCAGTCCACGGCCCGCCGGGCTTCGCGCTCAGCCCGCCGTCAGCTCGTGGCCCGGGCGAACCGGCGAACGGTCACCGCAGCGGCGACCGCCGACAGCAGGAACAGCATCAGGGCGACCAGCCGGGCATAGCTGGCCCCTTCAGTAGCCGGAGCCGACGGGCCGGCCCAGCCGCCACCGTGTGACCCCGGCTCACCGGTGGGAGCGCCCGGCTGCCCCGACGCCTCAGGCGCCGACTGCGCCTCTCCCGAGACCGGCGCACTGCCGAACCGCGCCACACCCTGAGGCGGCGTGTTGTCCAGCGGGTTGTCCAGCGCGGCCTGCACCTCGGTCGACGTCAGGGCCGCCACGGGGTCGACAAGACCGAAACCGTACTGCGGGTCGCGGCCGGTGGCGCCCCGATCCTTGGCCGTCCGGATGATCCGGTTGACCACCTCGCCGGCCGGCATGTCGGGCCACCTCGACCGCAGCAGAGCGGCAGTGCCGGCCACCATCGGTGCGGCGAAGCTGGTGCCCTGTACGCGCCAGTAACCGTCCGGGCCGCGGGCGCCGACCAGCTGTGTGGCCGGGGCCGTGATCACGGTCTCCTTGCCGGTGATCGAACCGGACCAGAGCACGTCACCGTCGCGTTCCATGCCGGCGACGGCCAGGACGCCCGGTTCGCGGGCCGGGTACCAGACGCCGGTGGACGACGAGCTGTTCGAGGCGTTCGCGTTGCCGGTGCAGGCGATCACCACCACGTCCTTGGCGAACGCGTAGTCGAGGGCCGCGGCCAGGGTGGCGCTGGAACCGCTGCCGCCGAGCGACAGGTTCAGCACCTTGGCGCCCTTGTCGACGGCCCAGCGGACGGCTTTCGCAACAACAAGGGCGTCGTTGTAGCGGTTGTCCGCGTCGAGCACGCGGATCGGCAGGATCTTGGCCTTGGGGGCGATCCCGACGACTCCCGCGGTGTCGTCGGAGCGGCCGGCGATGATGGCCGAGACCGTGGTGCCGTGGCCGACCGGGTCGGTCTGGCCGTCGCCGTCCCCGGCGACCAGGTCGATGCCGGGCAGCACCTGACCCTGCAGGTCGGGGTGGCGCCCGTCGACGCCGGAGTCGATGACCGCGACCGTCACGCCGGCGCCGTTCGCATAGGTCCAGGCGCCGGGCACGTTGAGGGTTTTCAGGTGCCACTGCTCGGCCCGCACCCAGTCGGTGGCGGCACCGGCGGCGGGCTCCGCGAGGGGGCCGACAGCGGGCGCAGCGAGCGGGCCGGCAGCGGGCGCAGCGAGGGCCGCGGTGGCGGGTGCGCCAACGGCCAGCAGGCCGGCCAGCGTTGCCGCGCTCAGCCGCTGCACGCCCGGCCGGCTCAGCACGCCCGGCCGGCTCAGCACCGGGCACCGCCGAGGGGCGCACGACATCGCGGCCGCAACGGCCGGGATTCTTCGCTCACTCTGCTCACGGGTCGGCGTCGCCATTTCAGTCGGTCAGTCGATGGAGGGAGATTACTCCCAACGGAGGGCGTGTCGCTGCGGTCCTGAGTGGCTAATCGCACTCCGAGTCTGTTCATTTCGCCGAATCCCGGAAGGGCGGCAGGTGTGCGAGCTGGATCAGCCGAACCCCTTCACGTCGAGTGACCAGGTGACCACGCCCTGGTGGCAGCGTGGAAGGCCGGACGGTACCCAGCAGCGCGCCCTCCTCCGGCGCACCGGACATCACCAGGCCCGGTGCGGAGAGCTCGCGCAGCCGCTGGATGACCGGCTCATAGAGCGACCGCCCGGCGCCACCCGCCCGGCGGGTGAGGATCAGGTGCAGGCCGATGTCGCGGGCCTGCGGAAGGTGTTCGAGGAGCGGCGTCAGCGGGTTGACCGGCCCGGAGACGACCAGGTCGTAGTCGTCGATCAGGACGAACAGCTCCGGCCCGGTCCACCAGGATCGCTCCCGCAGCTGTTGAGCCGTCACGTCCGGGCCGGGCAGCCGGCGTTCCATGTATCCGGCGACGGACTGCATCAGGTCCAGCGTCTGTGGCGCCTGTATCCCGTACCCGATGCGGTGTTCTGTCTCCGGAAGGTCCATCAGGCTGCGGCGGTAGTCGACCAGGATGATCCGCGCCTGCTCGGGCTCGAACCGCGAGGTCACCGAGGTGGCGAGCGCCCGCAGGAACGACGACTTACCGCACTCCGCGTCGCCGAAGAGCAGGAAGTGCGGATCGGCCGCGAAGTCGATCGTCACCGGGCGCAGGTCGGCCTCGGCGATGCCGATCGGGATGCGCAGATCGGAGCCGCTGTCGGGCTCGACCTCGGCATAGGGCACAGCGGCCGGCAACAACCGCACCCGCGGCGTCGACGGACCGGTCCAGGCCGCCGCGACTGCCTTGACCAGCCCGGTGGTGTCGCCGAGCGCGCTCACCTCGGGCTTCACGGTGAGCAGGTGCAGGCCGCGGCTGCGGTCCGTGGGGTGTTCCAGCACGCCCCGGCCCGGCTCCTCCGGCACGGCGGCGGCCGCCCGCCGGTTGACGATCGAGTCGGCCGGGTCGCCGAGCCGCAGCTCCAGCCGGGAGCCGAAGAGGTCCCGCACGGCCGGTCGGAAGTCCAGCCAGCGGGAAGCCGTGGCCACCAGGTGGATGCCGTAGGACAGGCCACGGGTCGCCAGATCGGTGAGCACCGGCTCCAGTTCCTCGAAGTCCTTGCGCACGGTCGACCAGCCGTCCACCACCAGGAAGACGTCGGTGCCCTGCCGCTGCCGGTACGCCGCCATCGACTCCACCCCGGCTTCGGCGAAGAGCCGCTCCCTCTCGGCCAGCAGCGTCACCACCTCACCCGCGGTACGCCGGACCCCCTCCGCCTCCAGCCGCCCGAACACCCCGCCCACGTGCGGCAGGTCCCGCACCGCCCCGAGCGCACCGCCACCGAAATCCAGGCAGTACACCCGCACCTCGGCCGGGGTGTGTGTGAGCGCGAGTCCGCAGATCAGCGTCCGCAGCACAGTGGACTTGCCGCTGAGCGTCCCGCCCACCACCGCGACGTGTCCCGCCGACCCGGCCAGCTGAAACCACATGACGTCGCGCAACTGCTCCCGTGGCTTGTCGACGAGCGCGACCGGCACCTGCAACTTCGCGTGCAGGGCGGGGTTGGTGACGGTCAGCCCGCGCTCCGGATCAGCGCCGACCGGGCCGAGCAGCTCGTCCAGCGTGGCCGGCCGGTCGAGCGGGGGCAGCCACACCTGATGCGCCGGCGGCCCCTGACCCGCGAGCCGGCTCACCAGTACGCCGAGCAGGCTCTCACCCGCCGGACGCTCCTCGCGCCTCACGGGCACCGGCGCCGGAACAGACCGTGTCGACCACGGCAGCACCCGTCTCCCCGGCGCGAGCTCCAGCTCCTTACCCACCCGCCGCACCGGGCCCGACGCGTACGCCACCTTGAACCGGCTCAGTACCTCGGTACCCGACTTGACGTAGCCGTGCCCCGGCATGCGCGGCAGCTCGTACGCATCCGGCACGCCCAGCACCGCCCGTGACTCCAGGGCCGAGAACGTCCGCAACCCGATCCGGTACGACAGGTGGGTGTCCAGCCCGCGCAACCGCCCGTCCTCCAGCCGCTGACTGGCGAGCAGCAGGTGCACACCGAGCGACCGCCCCAGCCGCCCGATCTGCAGGAACAGCTCGATGAACTCGGGCTTCTTCTGCAACAGCTCGGAGAACTCGTCGCAGACCACCAGCAGCGACGGCAGCGGTGGCAGCGGCACACCGTCGGCCCGCGCCCGCTCGTAGTCCCGCAGGCCCGCGTAGTTGCCCGCCTTGCGCAGCACCTCCTGCCGCCGGGTCAGCTCGCCGTCGATGGCGTCGGCCATCCGGTCGACGAGCGGGAGCGCGTCCTCCAGGTTCGTGATCAGGGCGGCGGTGTGCGGCAGCCGGTCCATCGAGGCGAACGTCGCACCCCCTTTGAAGTCGATCAGAACGAAGTTGAGCGTCTCGGACGAGTGGGTGGCCGCGAGCGCCAGCACGAGCGTGCGCAGCAGCTCCGACTTGCCCGAGCCGGTGGCGCCGATCAGCAGGCCGTGCGGACCCATCCCGTCCTGCGCCGACTCCTTCAGATCAAGCTCGACCGGTGAACCGTCCTCGCTCCTGCCGATCGGCACTCGCAGGCGCTCCCGGTTGCGCCGGGGCTGCCAGCCGCCGGTCGCGGTGAAGCTCTCCGGATCGTTGATGCCGAGCAGCTCGGCCAGCCCCGCCTCGGCGGCGGGAGAGACGCCGGCCAGGTCGGCCGCGCCGGCCAGACGCAACGGCGCGAGACGCCGGGCGACGGCTTCGACCTCCGCTGTGGACAGACCGTCGGCACGCCCGGCTTCGATGCGCTGATCCGATGTGTACGTCGAGAGCGCCCCGCCCGCAGCGATCGTCAGGACCAGCTCCGACCGATCCGGCATCCGCGGCGGTGTGGCGTCCAGATCGAGCACGGTCACCCCGGCCGTCCCGTCGCCGACCGGGTCGGTGCCGTCCCGCACGATCACCAGGTGTGGCACGGTCTCGCCCGCCTCGCCGGGCTGGAACCGCGGCCGATCGGCAACCAGATCGTCGATCAGCGACGCGAGCTCCGCGCTCGAAGCGGCCACCAGCCGAACCGCTCCGAGCGCGTCGGCCCGGACCGGATGCCGCCCGTGCGGAAGCCATTTCACCCACTCCCAGTCCGCCCGCCGCTCCGGCCCCGCGCACACCGCGATCACCAGATCGTCAGGTGGGTGGAACACCGCGAGCTGAGTCAGCACCGCCCTGATCAGGGCGCGGCCGTCGTCGCTCTCCTGGCTGACGGGGCGGACGAACACCCGAGCGAAACCGCGCAACGACATCGCCACCGGCATGTCGGGCACCACCGAATAGGCGTCGAGGAAGCGGCGCATCGCTCCCGCGGTCATCGGCTCCAGCTCGTCGACCGGACGGGTCTCCGGCGCCACCAGCGGCGTCGCCAGGGTCTGCGGCCCCAGCCCGACCCGGACCACCCCGAAGTCGGAATCGCCCGAGCGGCGCTCCCAGACCCGATGACTGACCACCGTGGACCAGAGCCGCCCCGGATCCGGATGCCGATAGAGCAGACCGGCCCGCTGGCGGTGTGCGGTCTCGCGCACCCGCCGGCGCAGTGCCGCGAGATGTCGCAGATACTCCCTGCGGGCGGCCACCATCTCGGCCTTGCGCGGGCCACCGGACGCACCGAACGACAGGAACAGCATGGCCAGCGCCGAGACACCGAAGAGGCCACCGATCACATACGCATAGGGGCCGCTGCGCCCCTGCCCCATCATCATGGCCATCGCGAGGGTGCCGCCCAGCATCGGCAGCGCCATCAGCCACTGGTGCCAGCGCCCCGCCACCTCCCGCGGGATCTCCGGCGGCGGATCGACGTGCAGGTCGCCGGACGGGATCTCCGGGGCCGGCCGGCGAGCGGACCGCGTGATCGTCACGGTGCCCATCGCTCACCCCCCGCATCGTCGCTTTGCGTGTCCCGAATGGTTACGGGGCATCACCGGTCCGCTCATGCTAGGTAAAGTTCGGGCTTCCCCGCAGGACCATCTTCTTCGATGTGGATAACCCCGGAATCGGGCTGTGGACAGTCCTGTGGATAACGAAGGGATCCTGGTGAGCACCGGTCTCGCCCGCGTCACGATCAATGCGCCGCAGCGCCGCGTCGACGTTGCTCTCCCCGAGCACGTGCCCCTCGCCGAGCTGCTGCCGGACGTTCTGCGGCACGCCGGCGAGGACCTCGCCGACGAGGGCGAGAAGCACGGTGGGTGGCTGCTCAGGCGCGCCGACGGTGTCACCCTGCGCGAGGGTCAGGATCTACACCATCAGGGTGTACGGGACGGCGAAGTCCTCCACCTCGTCCCCGCCGCCGACGAGTGGCCCGAACTCGATTACGACGACGTCGTCGAGGCGATCGCCGAGGGCGCCCGTCGTCGCGGCGGCGTCTGGACCCCCGCCACCACCAGGACAGCCACCCTCGTCGCCGCTGCCGTCCCCCTGACGCTCGGCCTCCTGCCGTTGCTCGCCAGCGCCGGCCGGAACAGCACCGGCTTCGTGGGCCTCGGCCTGGCCGCGCTGCTCACCCTCACCGGGACGATCGCTTCGCGGGCGTACGCCTACGCCGCGGCCGGCATCACCCTGACCGCCTGCGCCCTGCCCTATGCCTTCCTCGGCGCTGCCACGGTAGTCACCTCGTACGACAAATTCACCCCGTACGACAACTCCGGCCCGCTCGCCTGGATCGGCGCTCCCGAAACGGTGGCCGGCTCGGTCGCGGTACTCCTCTTCGCGGCCTTCGGCGCCGCGGGTGTCGCCGCCGGGACCCGGTTCTTCGCCGCCGCGATGACGACCGCCCTGCTCACCGCGCTCACGGCCGTGATCAGCCTCGTCCTACCGGCCGTCGCCGCCGCCGCGGTGCTGATCTCGGTGCTGGTCTGCGGGATCGCCCTGCTGCCCCTCCTGGCCGTACGCCTCGGCCGCGCTCCCCGCCCCCCGATCACGCTGCCCGCTGAGACCGGCCCGGCCGACACCCTCGACCGTGCCGCGGTCTTCAAGGCCGTGGCCCGCACCGACGAACTCCTGGCCGGGATGCTCCTCGGCCACGCCGTCCTGGCCGCCGGCGCCTTCATCCTGCTGGCCACCGCCGGTACCCTTTCCGCACGCCTCCTGACAGCAGTCAGCGCGATCGCCCTACTGCTGCGCTGCCGCCTCTTCGTCACCCGCCGCCAGCGCCTCCCGTTACTGGCCGGCGGACTGATCGGCCTGCTCACCCTCGGCGTAGACCTTCTCCACCCACCATCCGGCGTGCCCTTCTCGAACTTGATCGGCTCGGACGTCGCCTCAGCCGCCGCGCTGACCACCGGCGCCGCCCTGATCGCCCTGCTCATAGTCGTCGCCGGCGCCACCTACGCCGACCGCCCGCCATCGCCCTACATGAGCCGCGCCGCCGACCTGCTCGACACCGCCGCCGTCATCTCGGTGATCCCCGTCGCCTGCGCCGTGACCGGCCTCTACACCGCGGTCTCCGGCCTCACCTGACGGCTCCAGCCACGCGACAGGGTCAACGGGCGCGCACGGACGCCTATCGTGCGCGTTGACTCACGTGATCCCTCGCAGACGCACACGCAACCCCACTGTGTGCGCCCATCCCCTCGCCGCTGTCCGGAGCACTCTCAGCGGTGCATGAATGGGCGGAATGGGTTTAGTGACGCCAAAAGACCGCACCTGCGGGCGCGGGGCTCGCAGGTGCGGTCGTCAGCGGTGCGTGGGGAAGCCGGTTGTCAGTGGTGTTCGCCCTCGGCGGCCTCGGCCGCCTCGTGAACTTCGGCGCGCTTGAAGGAGGCAAGGATCTCCGCCTCCGCCTCGATGCGGCCGACCCAGGTGGCACCCTCGACGGACTTGCCGGGTTCCAGGTCCTTGTAGACCGTGAAGAAGTGCTGGATCTCCATCCGGTCGAACTCGCCCAGGTGGTGGATGTCGCGCAGGTGCTCCTGACGCGGGTCCTCGTAAGGCACGCAGAGGACCTTGTCGTCGCGGCCCTTCTCGTCGGTCATCCGGTACATGCCGATCGCACGGGCGCGGACCAGGCAGCCGGGGAAGGTCGGCTCCTGGATCAGCACCAACGCGTCCAGCGGGTCGCCGTCCTGGCCCAGGGTGCCCTCGATGAAGCCGTAGTCCGCGGGATACTGTGTCGCGGTGAAGAGGGTCCGGTCCAGCCGGATTCGACCCGTCTTGTGGTCGACCTCGTACTTGTTGCGCTGCCCCTTGGGGATCTCAACCAGAACGTCGAAATCCATTATTCGCTCCCCTTTTGCTTGCCCGCCTGAATAGACCGGGTCCGCCGGGCGGGAGCGGGGCGTGGAAGCAGGGGCCCACAGGATCCGCGCGCAACGGTGTGCCGGATGTCGCTAGTCTCCCCTAAGTCTGACGCCACGGGCGAGGAGGGGCGTGTGACGAGGCAAGATTCACATAACAGTGCGGACAATACCCGCGTGTCGGGTTCGCAAACCGGCGCCGAAGACGCTAGTCCGGCATCCGGTCAGGCCAGTGTGCCCCCGTCTGTCCCGAACCAGACCTCTGCGCCGTCAGCCGCCCAGGGCCAGGCCGCTGTGCCATCGCCCACCCAGGGCCCGCCGGCTGGTTTCCCCACACAAGCTCAGTCTCCTGTACGCCAACGCACTTCTCCGGGAAATCCACCGTCATCAACGTGGCCCGAGGCGGCTCCCGCGCAGCCGACGACCTCGCCGTGGTCCCCGGCATCTCCTCCGCAGGCCTCACCGTGGGCGCCTGCTTCCCCTCCGCCGCAGCAGCCGCACAACTCGCCTTGGGCGACGGCGCCGGCGAACTCCGGGCACGCGGCAGTGCCGGCACCGCGGTCAGCGCCAGGATCTGGGCAGCCGCCTGTGTCCGGGCAGCCGCCTGTGTCCGGGCAGCTGCCCGCGCCTCAGCCGGGGCCCGGAGTGAGTCCGGCGACCTCGCCTGGCTATCCGCCCAGCGGTCCCAATCCGGCGGGGCCGTGGAGTTCGCCTCCGGCATCCCAGCAGGGGATCGTCGCTGATCCGGATCGGACGCAGCAGATCGGTCTGACGGGCGATCGGAATCAGCCGAGCGGCACGGCGGCGGCGGGCGGCCCGGTTGCGGGAGCAGGCAGGGCCACGGGAGCAGGTAGCGCGGTGGCAGGCACTGCGGCTGTAGCTGGCAGTGCGGGAGCGGCTAGTGGGGCTCTGGCAGGCGCGACGGTTCAGGTGAGTGGGATAGCGGATGTACTCGCTGGAGGGCCCGCTCAGGGGAACGTCTCGGCTGGCGATCAGAGTCGTGTGAGCGGACCTTCCGTTGATCCGGCGAAAGCGGGTGACCCGGCGCGAGCGGGTGAGTTGGATCACTCCGGGAGCAAGTCTGTGACGGCGGCGCCGACGGTGGGAGAGGCGGTAGCTGAGGGCTACGGGCGGGCGTCGGTTCCGTTGAACACCACTCGGACGGCGGCTGGGAGTGTGGGTTCGGCGGGGACTCGGGCGCCGGTGCCGGCAGCTCCGCCCGGCGCGGGCGGCAAAGGCGTTACCGGCGACGAAGATCGCCCGGTGGCGGCGGGACCCTTCGTGTCTCGTACGAAAAAGGTCTCTGTTCTTTCGGTATTGATCTTGGCTTTGGTGGCAGCGGTCGGGCTGGTGGTGCGGCCGGGGCCGGTGGATGGGTGGCTCGGTGCTTCGGAGACCACCGCGCCCACTACTCCGCCGCCGTCGCCTGATCCGGATCCGACGCCGGTGTTGGCTGCTGCGGAGGCGCAGGGCACGACGCCGGACACGGCCGCGGTGAAGGCGGCACTCGACCCGCTGGTGGGTGCGAGCGCGCTCGGGTCGGTGAACGTGCAGGTGCTCGATGTGGCTTCGGACACGGTGCTCTACGAGCGGAAGCCGGACGGTATGACCACTCCGGCCTCGACCACGAAGGTGCTGACCGCGGCGACGGCGCTTGCCGCGCGGGGGCCCGCCTACCGGTTCGAGACGCGGGTGGTGGCGGGTGAGAATCCCGGCGAGATCGTGATCGTCGGGGGCGGTGACGTGACGCTCGGTGTGAACAAGAAGACGCTCTTCCCGGGTGCGGCCCGCCTGGATGATCTGGCCGCGCAGGTGCGCAGGAAGCTCGGTAGCGCCGAGGTGACGAAGGTGCTGGTGGACACGTCGCTGTTCACCGGGCCGGAGACCGCTACCGGCTGGGGTGGCGGTGACATCGGGGACGGGCAGGTGGCCCGGGTGCAGTCGCTGATGACCAACGGTGGCCGGGTGGCACCGGTGCACAACGACCAGGGTGGTGATCCGCGGTTCTCGGATCCGGCGCTGGCCGCGGGTAAGGCGTTCGCGAAGTTCCTCGGTGTGACGTCGGTGAGCAGGGGGACGGCTCCCGAGGGGGAGGCGAGTGCGCCGACTGAGGGCGAGGCGAGTGCCCCGGCTGAGGCTGAGGGTGAGATGGCGCCGGGGACCGAGCTGGGGAAGGTCGAATCGCCGCCGCTCGTGCAGGTCGTCGAGTGGATGTTGCAGATGAGCGACAACGTGCTGGCCGAGGCGATCGGGAGGCAGGTGGCGCTGGCCGCTGACAAGCCGGCGAGCTTCGAGGGTACGGCCGACGCAATGGGCGAGAAGCTGACCGAGCTGGGGCTGCCCGCCGAGGAGGCCCTGCTGTACGACGCCAGCGGCCTCTCCAACCGGAATGCGATCAGCCCGGCCCTGCTGGTGCGGACGCTGGCCCTGGCAGCCGGCGGCGAGCAGGCCGCGCTGAGCAACCTGTTCAACGGTCTGCCGGTGGCCGGCTGGTCCGGGACCCTGCGGACGCGGTTCGTCACGCCCAGCCCGAACCGGAGCGCGCAGGGCATCGTGCGGGCCAAGACCGGGACGCTGAGTGGGGTGAACACCCTGGCCGGTGTGCTGATCACCAGGGACGGGCGGGTGCTGGCCTTCGCGATCATGGCGAAGGGCGGGCCGAGCGCGAGTGCGGCGAAGGTTGCCCTGGACAGGGTCGCCGCCCGGCTGGTGCAGTGCGGCTGCTGATCCCGGGGGTTTCACCTGAGTGCGGCCTGGAGTCGCGCGGGTACGGTGGGCTGCATGGCGCAGTTCGTTGACTGGGATCTTGCCGCCGCGACCGCGGGCGCGCTCTCCAAGACAGGCCCCGCGGTTTCGCTGGACGAGGCGACTCAGGTGGTGTCCGAGCTGCGGGATCTCACCGACGAGGCGGCCGGGCACGTCGCGGCTTACACGGGTCTGGTTCCGCAGGTGGAGGTGCCGCCGGTCCGGGTGGTCGACCGGCGCGACTGGGCGAAGGTGAACATCGCCGGGCTGAAGCAGGTGATCGGCCCGCTGGTGAGCCGGATCTCCGGTGACAAGCCGCCGGGGCAGTTCGCCGACGCGATCGGGTCGCGGGTCACCGGTGTGCAGGCCGGGACGATCCTGGCGTTCCTCTCCGGCCGCGTGCTCGGGCAGTATGAGGTGTTCTCCAGCGACCCCGGTCAGCTGCTGCTGAACGCTCCGAACATCGTCGATGTCGAACGCAAGATCAACGCGGATTCCCGGGACTTCCGGCTCTGGGTGTGCCTGCACGAGGTGACGCACCGCACACAGTTCACCGCGGTGCCGTGGATGCGCGGTTACTTCCTCGGTGAGGTGCAGGCGTTCGTCGACGCCTCGCAGGGCGGCGAGCACGTCCTGGAGCGGCTGCGCCGCGGCGTCGCCACGCTGTCCGACTCGCTGCGCAACCCGGACAGCCGCGTCTCCGTGCTCGACATCGTGCAGACACCGGGGCAGAAGGCCGTGCTGGACCGGCTGACCGCGCTGATGACCCTCCTCGAGGGGCACGCCGAGTTCGTGATGGACGGCGTCGGCCCCGAGGTGATCCCGTCGGTCGAGTCGATCCGGGCCAAGTTCAACCGCCGCCGCGAGACCGGCAACCCGATGGAGAAGGCGATTCGCCGCCTGCTCGGCGTCGAGGTCAAGATGCGGCAGTACGCGGAGGGCCGCAAGTTCGTCCACGGTGTCGTCGAGCGGGTCGGCATGACCGGCTTCAACCAGATCTTCACCTCACCGCTGTCGCTGCCCCGGCTGGAGGAGCTGGGCGACCCGGACGCGTGGGTCACCCGGGTTCACGGCTGAGATGGCACGGATTCCCCCTCCGGTTGCGGCCGTCCGCACCGCGGTTCGCCGCGGCCTGGCCGACCTGCCGGAGGACGCCCTGGTGCTTGTCGCCTGTTCGGGCGGTGCCGATTCGCTGGCCCTGGCCTCGGCGGCCCGGTTCGCCCGCCGCCGGGCCGGCCTGGTCACCGTCGACCACGGCCTGCAGGAGGGTTCCGATCGGCGGGCCCGGTCGGTGGCCGCGTGGGCGCGCGACGCCGGGTTCGACCCGGTGCGGATCGAGACCGTCTCGGTGGCCGGCCTGACCGGTGGACCGGAGGCGGCCGCCCGCACAGCGCGCTACACGGCCCTGACCACCGCCGCCGCCGAGCTCGGCGCCGCGGCGGTGCTGCTCGGGCACACCCGGGACGACCAGGCGGAGACGGTGTTGCTGGCGCTGGCCCGCGGTGCCGGGCCGCGCGGGCTCGCCGGGATGCCGGTCCGTCGCGGGGTGTTGCGCCGGCCGCTGCTCGACGTGGCGCGGGCGGACACCCGCAAGGCGTGCGCGGCGCTGGGCCTGGCGCCCTGGGAGGACCCGCACAACACCGACCCGGCGTATGCGAGGTCCCGTGTCCGCGCCACGGTCCTGCCCGCCCTGGTCGACGCGCTCGGCCCGGCGGTGCTGGGAAACCTGGCCCGGACGGCGTCCCTCGCGGCGGCGGACACGGCCGCGCTGGACGAGCTGGCCGGTGCGGCTCTGGAGCAGTCCCGCTCGGAGGCGGGGCTGTCGGTGGCTGTTCTGACCGGTCTGCTGCCCGCGGTGCGGGGGCGGGTGCTGCACAGCTGGGCCCGGGAGCTGGGTGCGCCGGGTGGTGCGCTGGCGTACCGGCATGTGGTCGCCCTGGACGCTCTGGTGACCGGCTGGCACGGGCAGGGCAGCGTGCATCTGCCCGGCGGGATCGAGGTGGCACGCCGTTCGGGCGACCTCGTCCGGGTGGTTCCGGCACATATCAAGTGAGGCCGCCGGAACGGAATCCGGCCCCGTTAGAGAATCCGTAACCTCCATGGGGCAGGCTTAGCCCCATGGCTGATGGCTCTTGGTACGACGCCGACATCGACCACGTGATCATCTCGGAGGAACAGATCCGGGAAAAGATCGACGAACTGGCCAAACAGGTCTCCGCGGACCACATGGAAGCCGCTGACGGAATCCTGCTGGTCTGCGTGCTGAAGGGTGCGGTCATGTTCATGGCCGATTTCGCCCGGTCCCTCGGGCGGCACGGGCCGTCCACCGAGATGGAGTTCATGGCCGTCTCGTCGTACGGGCAGGGCACCACCTCGTCCGGTGTCGTCCGCATCCTCAAGGACCTGGACCGGGACATCGCCGGCCGGCACGTCCTGGTGGTCGAGGACATCGTCGACTCCGGACTGACGCTCTCCTGGCTGATGAAGTACCTCGAGTCGCGTTCCCCCGCGAGTGTCGAGGTGGTGGCGCTCTTCCGTAAGCCGGACGCGGTGAAGGTGCAGGTCCCGGTCCGCTACGTGGGCTTCGACATCCCGAACGAGTTCGTCGTCGGTTACGGCCTGGACTTCGCGGAGCGTTACCGGGAGTTGCCCTACGTGGGTGTTCTCCGGCCTGAGGTGTACGCCCGTAGCTGAACCGCTTTCTCAGCGTGTTCTCAGTAATGGTCGTTATGGGCGGTTTTACACCTGAACCGCCCTGACTTACCGCCGTTTACGCGTGGTTCGCCCTGGAGCCTCACGGGTTCGTAAAGGGCACCTACGGTGTACGGTCGAGTGACCGATGGCGTGGTAGTCACGAACGCCGGAGGGGCTGGATACCGAAAGCGGATCCGGCAGCCGCCGGTGGGCGGTGACGTTGAGGTGACCAGGACGCCGATCAGGAGGGTCCGGGCGCTTGGCGCCCGACAACAGTATGGAACGTACGCGTTTCTTCCGCCGCCCGGTGGTCTGGATCATTCTGGTGATCATCGGCGTAGTCGCGCTGAGCTCATTCTTCACCAGTGGTCCCAGCTACCAGAGGGTAGACACTTCGGTCGCTCTTGAGCGCCTGAACCAGCCCGGTATCGAGAAGATCGTCCAAAAGGACAAGGAGCAGACGCTCCAGATCGATCTCGCGCAGTCCGAGCGGTTCAACGGCAAGATGACCGACAAGATCGAGACTCAGTACCCGTACGAGGTCACTGAGGCCATCTGGGATGACATCCAGCAGGCCAAGGCCGCCGGCCGGGTGACCGGGACGATCAACGCCACGGTCTCCGGCGACAACATCCTCCTCAGCCTGCTGATCAACCTGCTGCCGATCGCGATCCTCGTGGTTCTGCTGCTGCTGTTCATGTCGCAGATGCAGGGTGGCGGCTCGCGGGTGCTCAACTTTGGCAAGTCCAAAGCGAAGATGATCACCAAAGACACGCCGAAGACGACGTTCGCCGACGTGGCGGGCGCCGACGAGGCGGTCGAGGAGCTCCACGAGATCAAGGACTTCCTGCAGAACCCGGCGAAGTACCAGGCTCTCGGCGCCAAGATCCCGAAGGGGGTGCTGCTCTTCGGCAGCCCCGGTACGGGTAAGACGCTGCTGGCCCGTGCCGTCGCCGGTGAGGCGGGAGTGCCCTTCTACTCCATCTCCGGCTCGGACTTCGTGGAGATGTTCGTCGGTGTCGGCGCGAGCCGGGTCCGCGACCTCTTCGAGCAGGCCAAGTCGAACGCGCCGGCGATCGTCTTCGTCGACGAGATCGACGCTGTCGGCCGGCACCGTGGCGCCGGCATGGGCGGTGGCCACGACGAGCGTGAGCAGACGCTCAACCAGCTGCTCGTCGAGATGGACGGCTTCGACACCAAGGGCGGCGTGATCCTGATCGCCGCCACCAACCGGCCGGACATCCTGGACCCCGCGCTGCTGCGCCCGGGCCGTTTCGACAGGCAGATCCCGGTGGACAACCCCGACATGGAGGGCCGCAAGGCGATCCTGCGGGTGCACGCCAAGGGCAAGCCGTTCACGCCCGACGTCGACCTCGACGCGGTGGCCCGCCGCACCCCCGGTTTCTCGGGTGCCGACCTGGCCAACGTGATCAACGAGTCCGCGCTGCTGACCGCCCGTAACGAGAAGCGGGCGATCTCCAACGAGTTCCTCGAGGAGGCGATCGACCGGGTCATCGCCGGCCCCGAGCGCCGGACCCGGGCGATGAGCGACAAGGAAAAGAAGATCACCGCCTACCACGAGGGTGGGCACGCGCTGGTGGCGTTCGCGCTTCCGCACTCCGCGCCGGTGCACAAGGTGACGATCCTTCCGCGTGGCCGCTCGCTGGGTCACACGCTCGTCCTGCCGACCGAGGACAAGTACACCCAGACCCGCGCCGAGATGATCGACACCTTGGCGTATGCGCTGGGTGGCCGGGCCGCCGAGGAGCTCGTCTTCCACGAGCCCACGACCGGTGCCGGCAACGACATCGAAAAGGCCACCGGCCTCGCCAAGGCCATGGTCACGCAGTACGGCATGAGTTCCAAGCTGGGCGCCGTGAAGTACGGCACCACCGGCGACGAGCCGTTCATGGGCCGCAGCATGGGCCATGAGAAGGCGTACTCGGACGCGGTCGCCGCCGACATCGACGGCGAGGTGCGCGCGCTCATCGAGCTCGCTCACGACGAGGCCTGGGAGATCCTGGTCGAGTACCGCGACGTGCTCGACAACATGGTCCTCGAGCTGATGGAGAAGGAAACCATCACTCAGGACGACATGAACCGGATCTGTGCCCGGGTGCAGAAGCGCCCGCCGATGTCGCCGTTCAACGGCTTCGGCAAGCGACTGCCCTCCGAGGCGCCCCCGGTGCTCACGCCGGCCGAGCGGGACAAGCTCAAGGCACAGGCGGAGGCGGACGGGCAGATCGCCGTCGGGCCGAACCCGAACGCCAGCGCGAACGGCGCGGAAGGCAGCAACTGATCAGCAAGCGAGACGAACTCGACTACCTCGCCGCCCGTTTGGTCGACGGCAAGCTCACCGGTACCCCGGTCGAGCAGGCCGTCGACCTCGGGCGGATCGAGAAAGCGGTCCGGGAGATCCTCATCGCGGTCGGTGAGGACCCGGACCGTGACGGTCTCCAGCGCACACCGGCCCGGGTGGCCCGGGCCTACGCTGAACTGTTCGCCGGCCTCCGGGTGGACCCGGCGACCGTGCTCACCACCAGCTTCGAGGCGGACCACGAGGAACTCGTCCTGGTCCGCGACATCGAGCTGCAGAGCATGTGCGAGCACCACCTGCTGCCGTTCAAGGGTGTCGCGCACATCGGCTACATCCCCGGCACCGACGGGCGCATCACCGGCCTGTCGAAGCTGGCCCGCCTCGTCGAGGTCTTCGCCCGCCGCCCGCAGGTGCAGGAGCGGCTCACCTCGCAGATCGCCGACCTGCTCATGGCCCAGCTGGGCGCGCGCGGTGCGATAGTCGTCCTCGAGTGCGAGCACCTCTGCATGGAGATGCGCGGCATCCGCAAGGCCGGCGCGCGGACCGTGACGAGCGCGGTGCGCGGCGGCTTCAAGACCGACGGCAAGGTCCGCGCCGAGGCGATGGCCCTGATAAACGCTAGATGAGGCTCCTGAACTGGTTCGCGGAATCCATCGCGGCCCGGGTCAGCTGAGTCGCCTCGTCAAGACGCTCCCGGGCCTGCTGGAGGCTCGCGATCGCGGCGGCGGCGGCCGGGTGCAGTGAGCCGACCGCGGTCAGCCGTAGCAGGGCCAGCGACTGGTCCATCTGCTCCGCGACGGCCTGGATGCCGACGATCGCCCGCTCCGAGCCGGCCACCGACGTCGCTAGATTGACCTTGACCTCTTCGACGTTCGCCACAGCTGTGCCTCCCCTTGGTTTGAGCAGTGCTTCGAGCCGGCCAGTTCAGCAGCGGTTCGAATGCGGCTAGTTCAGCAGCGGTTCGAATGCGGCTAGTTCAGCAGCGCTTCGAGGCCGGCGCCCATGCAGGTGAGCAGCACCGGCGTGAGGCAGGTGATCACGCCGAGGATCGGGGTGCGATCCGCCTTCACCTCGTCGTCGCCCCCGTAGACGAAACCGATCGTGGCCCATCCCAGCCCGAACGCCAGCAGCGGCATGCTCAGCCCGCAGATCAGCGCATAGGTCGGCGGTGAGCCCGGCGGGGCGACCAGGAACAGCAGCACCTGCACGATCAGCACGGCGGCCGCGAACGGGCCGTAGATCAGCAGGTTGCGCACCCAGGGACGATCCGGGCCGGTCGGCGCGGGGCCGACGAAGGCGTGATCCGCGGCGTCCGCGGTGACGCGGGCCTCCCGCAGGGCGGCGAGCACGGCGGCAGGACCGCCGGTCACCCTTTCCATCGCTTCGGCCTGGTCGTCCGGCTGCGGCGTCAGTTCCATTTCCGGTACGCCGAAATCGCGCACCAACCTCGCCCGCTGAGGTGCCAGCCGTGCGCGTACCGAAGAAAGCTCCTGTCTTGCAGCGGTGACCGTCGCGGCGTGCTCGCCCGCCGCCGAGCTCGCCGCACGCCGGACCGCGTCCAGCTCACGGGCGGCCGTCAGGTAGTCGCCCCACGGGTCGGTCGGTGCCGCCGCCTGCGCCGGCACGACGCCGCGCTGTTCGGCCTGATCCGTCACGGCGTATCACTCTCGGGATGAACGAACGGGACCACGGTGACCATGCGATCGGCGTGGCGATCGTGCAGCAGCGCCCGGTTGGGCCGCGGGTGCCAGTCCACCGGCCGGCCCAGCAGCAGCATCACGTCGGACTGGGGAACGTTCAGGAAGAGCAGGCCCGCCACGTCCTCACGGCCCATGCTGCCGCCGGTCTCCTCACCGAACCGGCGCACCCCGCGCCACCAGGACAGCAGGTGCGCACCGTGGCTCGGGCCCTCCCGCAACAGCTTCCGCAGGCCGCTCAGGCTCCCCGGTGCCGCGGCGTCCATCCCGAACACCACCCGGTAACCGGGCTGGTCGGCGTCGAGCTCGGCGGCGAGGCCCGCGGCGTCGACCACCACCACCTCCTGGCGGAGTGCGATCTCCGCGGCCAGCTCGTCGGCCACCGCGTCGCTCTCCGCCACCAACGAGGCGATCACGAACCGTGCGGTACGCGGAGCGTGGCCCGCTGCCACACTGCGGGCCGCGGCGTCCAGCACCTCGGCGCCGCCCGTGTGTGAGCCCAGGATCGCCAGGTGGCGGCCGGGCGACGAGTCCAGCGGGAAGGTGGCAGTCGACAGGTTCACGTCGATCACCCGGCCGACCAGGGCCGCGGGACGGCCCAGCCGGCCGGCGAGAGCGGCGCGGTAGGTGGGATCGTCTACGAGATGCTGGCTGGCATATCCCGCGAAGACGCGCGGGGGCTGGGCCTCGGGGTCGCGGCCGCCCCACAGCCGATGCCGCAGGTCGCTCAGCAGCGGCTGGTCGGAGTGCGGATCGGGGAAGCGGACCACCCGTTCGTGACCGCGGGTGGCACCACGCGGGCCGCCCAGGCCACCGGCCGTGTTCACCACGGCGCTGCCCATCGGCAGACCGGCCGCCGAGTCGTTCGTCGGCTCCAGCACGTCACCGCCGCCCGGCAGCGCGATCCGCACCGGGAACTGCCCGAAGATCGAGTCACGTTTCGCGTAGAGCGCTTCCACACCGAGCACGGTCTGACTGGCGAGAACCAGATGGATACCGTACGACCGGCCCTTGCGCGCCAGCGACTCCAGCAGGCCCACGGCTTCCGAGGCCATCGGATCGTTGCCGGCCAGCAGCACCTGGAACTCGTCGATCACGCAGAGGATCCGTGGCAGCGGAGTGCCCCGGCCCTCCTCGGCGACGACCTCCCGCAGGTCCGTGAAGCGCGACACCCCCGCCCGCTTGTACGCCAGCGACCGGCGGCCCATCTCGGCGTCCAGCTCGCGGAGGACCGCCAGCCCGTACTCCCGGTCGGACTCGACACCGACGGCCCGGGCGTGCGGCAGCCAGGTGCGGTCACGCTGGGTGGGGACGAACTCCGCGAAGGAGACGCCCTCCTTGAAGTCGAGCAGGTAGAGGGCGAGCTGGTCGGGGCCGTAGCGGGCACCCAACCCGTACAGCACGTTGATCAGGAAGGCGGTCTTGCCGGCACCGGAGCGGCCGCCCACCATCCAGTGCGGAGTCAGGTCGTTGAAGCGCAGGATCAGCGGCACGTCACCGTGATGCCCCACCACTGTCTCGACGCCGGTCGCCGCGTCACCGCCCCAGAGCTCCTCGCTCGCATCGGGCAGCAGGTCGGAGAGGGTGACCCGGGACGCCTCCAGGGTGTCCGCGGCAAGCGCGTGGCAGACCGCGTCGATCAGATGCGGAGGCGGATCCTCGTCGAGGAACACGGGCGCGTTGAGCCACAGAGCGTCCGCACGGGAGCCGAACGTGCCGCCCGGCGGATCCCCGATGATGGCGAACGGGTTACGCACGGAGATGGCCGTCGTCCGCGGCAGCGGCGCCTGAGTGCTCTCCGCGGTCAGCGGCGGAGGCGGCCAGCCGGCCACGATCAGGTGCAACCCGGAATCGGGCCCCTGCTGCGCGAGCGCCGCGATCCGGCGCAACTCCTCACCCTCGGTCAGCTCCGGCAGGCTGGCGATCACCACGAGCATCAGCCGGTCACGCCGGGACCGCCGGGTGTTCCCGCCACGCACCGGCCGCAGCCATTTCTCGGCCTCCGACAGCACGTCACGCAGGCCCTGCCGGTCGGTTGCCGTCGGCGACAGCAGGCCTGCGTCGGCCAGCTCCTCGAACGGCGCGAACACCGACCCACCGCCGACCCCGTCCACCGTGCGCACCAGCAGCGAACCCGCCGGAGCGGCCGCCAGCAGGCGCAGCAGCAGCGAACGCAGCAACCCGAACACCCGCGGGTCGGTGGCGGTCGCGTCGACCGTCAGATGGCCCGTGCCGAGCAGCGGCACGACCGCTGGAAACCGGACATCGTCCAGCGGCTGGGCGATCCCCAGCCGGACGAACTGCGGCGGGCCGTCGCCACCCAGCGGGGCGGCCGCCGACAACGCCTCCAGGCCGGCACCCAGCCACCCCGGCGCCAGCTGCGCCGCCGCCACCCGCAACCGCTCGGCGAGCCGATGCTGCTCCCGGGGGTCGGCAGCGGTGGCCGGCGCATAGGCCTCCAACGCGGCACCAGCCGCATCCACCGTGGCCACCGCCTGCCGGTGCAAGGCAGCGGCCTGCCGGACCCGCAGAGTCGAATCCGCCACTGCCACCACCTCCTGTCCGCGGATAAAACTTATCCCAGACCCGCTCGGACGCCGCGTTGCGTCCCCGGTGCGACTTTCGCGCCGGAGCGTGCTCCCTTGAACCCGGAGCGTGTCGCAGTGGTATTCGTCATCGTCCGGCTCGTGTGGTTGTCGATGGTTCGATCTGCTGCTGATGGAGGGCCGTCATGGGTTCCGGTTACGAGGGCACGGCCGCTGACGGGCGGATACGGGTCGAACTCGACGGCGACGGGCGGCTCGCCGATCTGAACCTCGACCCGCGGGTCACCCACCTGCCGGTGGACGAGCTGCGCGTGGCGCTCATCGACGCGTTCACCCGGGCGCAGGACCAGTTGTACGACGAGGTCTCCGAGGCTGCGTCGGCGTACAAAACAGATCTTCTTCTCATGAAGGCGGAAGCCACTCTTCTTCTCGTGAAGGCGGAAGCCACCGAGATCGCGGACCGCAGGTTCGCGGAGATCTCCACCGCGTTGTACGACCTGTCACGACGGGCGGGCCGGCAATGGTGAGCGTGCGGCTGCAGATGGATCCGGAGTCGGTGGCTGCGGCGGGTCGTGCGCTGGCCGGGGTGGCGCAGCGGATGGCCGAGGATGTCGCGGCGCTGGAGACGACGGTGCTGGGTGCGGGGAATCCGTGGGGCGGTGACGAGAGCGGGTCGGCGTTCGCGATGGCCTATCAGGGCGTTCTGGGGCACGCGCTCGGGGCGCTGGGGTCTTATGTGCAGCAGGTGGGCGACGCTGCGGTGACGTTGGCTCTGCAGGCGCGGTCGGTCGGTGAGGTCGACTCCTCCTCGGCTGCCTCCATCTCATTTGACGGGGGTGGGCCGTGACCATCGAGTTGCCCGCTGAACTCACCGAGCCGCTCGGCTGGGTCGGTCTGACCTGGCCGCAGGCCGACGAGGACCGGCTCTACGCCGACGGGCGGGCCTGGATCGAGCACGGCGGCCGGCTGCGCGCCCACGCGGCGGAGGCGAACGACGCGGCCCGCCGCGTGTGGATGGAGAACGAAGGCGCCTCCGTCGACGCCTTCGAACAATGGTGGAACGGCTCCGACGGGCCAGGCAGACATCTCGAGGACGCCGCCACCGCTGTCGAGCTGATCGGCGCCGGCCTGATCGCGATGGCCGGCGTGACCATCGCGGCCAAGACGGCGTTCATCGCCCAGCTGACCATCCTGGCGTTCCAGGTCGGCCAGGCCGTCGCCACCGCGTTCGTGACGGCCGGCGCCACCCTCGTCGAAGTCCCCCTCTTCATCGCCGCCACGAGGCTGGCCTGCCGCGAGATCATCCACAAATCGCTACAGGTGGTGGAGGGCGAGGTCGCCCAGACGTTCACCCGCGCCGCGGATCTGCTGCAGACCGCCGGCAGCAAAGCCGCAGCACAGAGCGCCGGCCAGTTGGCCCGCCACTTCGGACAGAACTCCGACTTCCACCGTCTGATGCGCGAGGTCGAAAACGCCGACGTCCGCAGCCCCTTCAACGGCGCCAACTTCTACTCCGGCCGAAGCGGCGACGGCACCCCGATGCGCCTGTTCGCCGAGAAGAACGCGGACGGTGTTTCCTCGGTAACGTTGGAGCAGACCCCCGGCGGCAGAACCTTCGACGACATGCGACTCTTCGCCGACAACTCACCGGTCCGCGAAGGCCATGCGCGGGACATCTGGGGCCGGTTGTCGGAACGCTACGCCCAGACGGCAACGGGTGATGTGACGGCTTGGACGCACAACTCCAGGGCCGACAGCATTTGGAACGCGGTGGAACGAAAAGCGCTGGCCAGGAATCCGGACGTGGCGGCGGTGACGGAGATCGATCCGGTGGCGGGGGTGGCGTGAGAGGGGAGATGGCATGGGTGTCGAGAACATCCGTAGTCAGGCTGCTCGTACCGACAACGGCGTTGTCCTGCGCAACGTCGACCGGGAGACGATGCGGGTGGAGTATGGCGGCCGGGTGATGGACGTGCAGGTGGAGCGGGGGGTGGAGCGCAGCGGCATCTATCTGCCGCCGTCACCCACCTGGAACGACGGCGAGGTGGTTGAGGAGGAGACGCTGGTCCTGATCAAGGGGGCCATTGTGGAGATTCAGGAGTATTGGGGGTTCGCGGCCGACTTCCTGGTCCTTGAGGTGTGAGATCAGGGGACGGCCAGGCTGCGCCCGGACAGGAGCACACGGTGCGGACGAATTACTGTCGTATGTATGCAGCCGCAAGAGTCCGAGCCGGAAGCCACGCCGCCGACTCAGCCTGGGAAGGACGGTGAAGCCATGGTGACGTCGAAGCCCATGCGCAGCCGACCCGGCGGCGGGTGGAAACGCGGGCGCTTGCAGAGCAGACGAGCGCGACTTGCGTTGGCGCTGGGCGCAGGCGTCATGGCGCTACTGTGTTTGGGTGGGGTGGGCGTGTTCATCGCCCTTTACGACGAGGCCACAGAAGTTAAGCGCACGGCACCCGATGCGGTGGTCGACAACTTTCTCGGGGCGTATCTTGTCAACCGCAATGACAGTGAGGCCAAACTCTATCAGTGCGAGGAAGGGGGTGACTTCGCCGAAATCGATGCGTTCAGGTCGCAGATTCAATCTCGCGAAAGAGAGAAGAGCGCGGTTATTTCGGTGAGTTGGTCATCATTCACGGTGACCGTGAGTGGAGGTCGAGGCACGGTTACTACTGATTTAACCCGATCTGCCCGAAATGGGCAGGAAAGCAAGACTGCGCCTTGGTCTTTCGTGGTTGTGGATCAAAATGGCTGGAGGGTTTGCGGCGCAACTCAGCTACCTTGATACCTACTCGACCCACAGAAAATGTGCCGGGACCGACATGGTTCGCGGGATCTTCCCGGACCAAGTCCATTGATACCATTCAGACTCACGGGCAACACGCGCGCAGATGGCGTTGGAGTCGCTCATGAATAGTTCGGTGACCGCCCTTAGGTCCCGGCGTTCAGAACCATCACTCTGGATTTCAACCACTCGCCGTCCCGTCAGTGACTTAGTGTCCAATGAGTTGGCTGGATTGCGGCGCGGCGGTTCGTCGAGGGAGGCAAGCAGCGAGGAGTCGCTACCTGGGTCAGTGTTCATGATGGCGATGCCTAGGTCCTCAACCCAGACGCGTTCAATAGGTATCAACGGTGCGAAAACCTCAGACTGCTCCGTCTCTGCCCGATACCACTCACCTTCGGCCATAATCGGTATGTAGGTCCTACTGCCCTGGACGACCTTGTTGTCAGCGCGCAGATCACCTCGCCAACCATTTCCCGGCAGCCCAATCAGAACTCTTCGGCCACGTGTCTCACCACTCATTGAGGCGGGCACGGGAATGATTGGACGTGGCTTTATAGAGCTGCGGCGGTCCGGTTCTGTGAACGGGTCCGGAACTGAATCGCGCGTCATTCTTCATTACCTAGCGGTGCGCCTTGTTCTCGCATGAACTGCACGGGATCGATTGCGCCAATCTTTGAGCGGTCGTTATCCAGGTGCACCTCGAAGTGCAAGTGTGGGCCTGAGGAGTTGCCGCTTGAGCCGACCCGTCCAATGATGTCGCCAGCTGTTACCTGCTGGTTCTGCCGAACGAAGGGTCGTTGGATGAGGTGACAGTAGCGCGTCATGACATCGCCAGCATGCAAAATCTCGACCATCCAACCACAGCCTCCCTTGCCCGGATAGCCGTCCACGTTGCAACTTTTGCGACCGTTGAAATCCTCGTCGCACTTGACTAAGGAGACGACACCACTGGCGACGGCGGCGATCGGTGTGTATTTGCCGATGATCAGGTCAACACCCTGGTGGTTAGGACGAGAAGCGCTGCGGAAACCTGAACCGACACCAGCACGCAGCGGAATTGTCCAGCCAGAGGCAGCCACCTGCCCCGAAGCCGCACAGACCATGGTGACCGAGTTGCCGACCGCGTTCGCTGCACCGTCAGCGAGCGAGTTGACTATTCGCGTGGCCAATTGTTCGTGTTTGGCATAGGCATCGGGATAGGCGCTAATTTGCACGGCCTGAGCCGCCCTAGTTAGCGACATTCTTTCCCAACCCTCGACTGTCCGGAGTTTGTTGTAGAACTTCGTGCTCGCGTACACCGGATCCCGAACCTGGTCGGGCGTTCCCCACCCTGAGCTCGGGCGCTGCTGGAAGAGGCCCTGCGAATCATGGTCGTTTCGAGAGCCAAGGTGCCCGAGATTGATCAGACGTGATTCCTGCATCGCAGTTGCTACCGCGATGACCCATGCGCGGGGAGGCAATTTCATATCTGAACCCACGTCGATGATGATCGCAGCGTTCCGGATCTGGTTCGCGCCGTAGGGGCGGATACGCGGGAGCTTAGAGTCGGGATCAATTACCCCGCCCTGTCCGCAGCCTAGCGCTGTATTTAGGTTGGTTTGCTTGTCGTCACCAACGTTGCCGAGCAGTAGAATGGTGAGGCTCCCACCACAGCAAAGCAAAGCGAGGGTGATCACCAGAGCGACCAGGAGAACTGCTTTGCGTGGCCGTGGCACTTTCACGCCGGCTCCCAGTCGATGCCGTCGACGAGCCATGTTCCTTCCGGTGCCACAAGGCGAAGGCTCAGCTTGCCGGAGTCCATGGTGACGATTGCATTCACCAGCGACTCATTGGCCGCTATTAGGTCGGGCTTGCCAATCACCCGGTCGGCAGGGACCCCGGCCGGATCTACACCACGAAGTTGGCTAGAGAGGTCTTTAGTGGCGTTCGGCAGCAGTCGATCGAGCCACTTCTTCGCGGTGATGTCGTTATGATCGACCCAGGCTGATGCGAACGCGTACGCAACCTGCTCTGGTTCAGCGCGGCCCGGACTGGTCTTCGGAATCGGCGGTGGCTCGGGCGAAACGACGCTGTCGTCGTCGGCGGGATCCACGCTAATCGCTGGCGCAGAGCTTCCGCCCCTGAGCGAAGGTGTTGGCTCACCATCTGAGAAGAGTCGCCCGATTCCTACCACCGCCAGCACCATGGCGGCGAGGACGATGGCAACACCCCACCGGGACCGGAAGATTCCGGTCAGGCCCCGCTCCAGTATTCCGGCCACTCAACTCACCTTGCCTCGGAACGCACCCGTGGGCTGGCCGGCTCTTGTGTCGTCGAACCGGTCTCCGGTCGGTAAATCGCGTAGGACGTGGGGCGCTCGACAACATCTGGTGCAGTCCAAGCGGAGGAATTCTGAGCACGTGCCGGGGCGGGCAGATTACGTGGCTCCGAGGCGTCGTCCCGCACCGATTCAGTGCCATCTGGACGTGTAGCTACGGTCGTCGAGGAGCTTTCGTCAACCTTCTCGCTCCGGCTCGTTGCCGCGTGCGACGGGTCCTCGAGACGAGCCTCTGGGCGGAGGTTTCGTTGCTCGATGAAGACTGTTCGTCCGTCCTTGCCGAAGATTGGTTCTCGGGTTCCGCCACCCTCAGCGACCTCCAACTTGGCAGCTTCCCGCATATCCCGGAAGAACCGCCGATGCCACGAGCCAGCGGACGCGATCGCCGCAGCGCCGTCCTTGCCGCCGAGTTGGGTAATTCGGCGATAAGGACGAAGCAATAGCCATCCAACTATTCCCGTAAGCCACACCAGCACCACCTGTAGCCAACCAGCAAGGCTGGCGGTGTTCATGATTAGGTCAACAGCGAACAAGTAGATTGCTGCGCCAGTGCCGAAGATTGCGACGTTGAAGACTGCAGCGACCACGGCATTTCCCAGCCGTCGAATTCCGGCGCTTGCTGGACGGAGTAGACCGACCGTCCCAAGGATGGGAGCTGCGATGACAGCCCACCGGAAGATGAGGAATCCTAGGAGGACGAGCAGTGAAGCCGTCAAATCGAACATTGCGAAGAGGATCGCTGCGAGAACGGCGATGAACCCGGCACCGATGCGCTCCATGCCATTTTTGCCCTGGAGGTACTCGTATGCCTCAGGGTCTTCAGCCCGAATCTGTTCGGCGACTCTTTCCCACTGAGCCTGTTTCCTATCGAATGTTCCGGGCCGGGTATCTGGGTTTTCCCGGACTCTTTCCGCCTCGGCCCATGACAGGGATCTTGCGTCGTACAGTGCCATACCATATTTCTGGGCGGTCTCACTATCCGCTGATCCCAAGAGACCGCGAACCCAGTTTCGGTAGAGCATGGTCTCAGTTGCGGTGTCACTAGCGCGTACCGCAGGGGGCCTGTTGTCCTTACATGCATCCGGATCGCCTAGTACGCAATCATTTGGATCAATATTTTTGGGTCGAGGGCCAACGGCCTCATGGACCACTGAGAGAGTGCTGATTAGGGTGTTGTCTGCGATGTTGGCGGATCTGGTTGGCCAAGCCGCGATAGCAGTTACGACGACCATGACGAGAATGGCCCACCCGGTCGTTGTCGTCGCTGCACCCATGTCGGCCTGCTGCGATCGCCAGATCAGGTAAATGCCGATAACTGCTAACGTGACAACGCCGAAGACTGTAAATACCTTTTCGTAGACCGATTTGGTCGCCTGCTCTACGAGGGGATTCGCCCAGCCCCAGAGTGATTCAGGATTCCAGGCTCTCTCGCGTAGTGCGTTGGATGCGCCGATGATTGCTGTAGCAATCATGATCTCGCCATTTGCAATCGTTGTCTCAAGCTTTTGATCGGCTTCGGTGAAGTTGCCGGCGCACCCGTTATCTAGATCGTATGTAACATACGGGTATCCGGCATAGCCGTATCTGCTGTAGAGGCCTTGAGTTCCTTGGGCTGAAGCCGACGTCGGGCGTTCTGCGAACCAGCCGGCCAGCCCAGCGTCAGGACTAGTCGGTATGGGGGCGTCGAGACATTGAGCCTTTTTCATCCTGCGTAGCGGTTGGCTTCGACGTGGTGCAGAACGAGGATGGCCTGCACGATCGCGGTCGCT